>DATETD010000026.1:0-13199 GCA_035283885.1 Rhodocyclaceae bacterium | reverse complement strand
TTGCCAGGCGATTTAGCCCACCCGCCAGTCGCAGCCATCACGCGCCGATTCGTTTGGTCTTGATCGAGGACGATATCGAATTGGGCGAGCAACTCAGTCGCGGTCTAGGGCAGTTCGGCTATGAGGTTAGCCATTATCCGGGCTTTGCGCCCGCCCAAAACGAGCTGCTGTCCAACCCACCCGATATGCTGTTGGTCGATATCGTGCTTTCGGGGCAAATTCCTGCGGCGGGCAACGAAGGCGCTGCTCAGTTGTTTACGCAATTGGGCTATCGCCTGCCGACCTTGTTCATGTCGGCGCTCACCGACTTTTCGGCGCAAATGGCGGCGGCGCAGGCGGGCGGCGGCGCGTTCCTGCAAAAGCCGGTGGACGTGCCTTCCCTTGCCGAAAAAATCGAACGCCTGCTGCAAAATCCCGAAGAAATACCCTATCGGGTGTTGATTGTGGACGACGACGAGGTGCTGGCGGAGCATTACCGACTGGCGCTCGCCGCCGCCGGCATGATTGCCGCCAAGGTGTGCAATCCGGCGCAGGTGCTGGCGGCGATGGATCACCTGAATCCCGATCTGGTGCTGCTCGATCTGTATATGCCTGGATATTCCGGCGCGGAATTGGCGCGCGCGATCCGTTATGGCGAAAAATGGCAGGGCTTACCGATTGTTTTTCTCTCGGCAGAGGACGACTTGGATCGGCAAACCACAGCCTTGACCAGCGGCGCCGACGATTTTCTGACCAAACCGATTTCCGACGTGCGCCTGGTCGCCGCGGTGCGCGTGCGTGCGGCGCGGGCGCGCACGATCGACGAATTGATGAGTCGCGACAGCCTGACCGGTTTGCTCAAACACGCCAGCATCAAGGACCGGATGGCTCAGGAAGCGGATCGTGCGCGTCGTCAAGGCAAACCGCTTTCAGTCGTCATGGTCGATATCGACCACTTCAAACGGGTTAACGACACTTGGGGGCATCCGATGGGCGACCAAGTTATCAAGACGCTGGCGCACCTGCTGCGTCAACGCCTGCGACGTCAAGACAGCATCGGACGTTACGGCGGCGAAGAATTCGTCGCGGTACTGCCGGAATGTTCCAGCGCAGATGCAAAACGTCTGCTCGACGATATCCGCCGGCGTTTTGCAGAAATCCGCTTTATGCATGGCGACCGGAGTTTCAATGTTGCCTTGAGCGCCGGCATCGCCACGACCGCGGACTATCCTGCTCCGAGCGATTTGCTGGCCGCCGCCGATGCGGCGCTCTACGTCGCCAAACAAAACGGACGCAATCAAGTGCGGCTGGCGCCGCAACCATGAATACGGAAATCTCGGAGGTCGCCGCACTGCTGGCGAAAATGCGCTCGGGTTTTATTGCCGAATTGCCCGAACGTTGCCAACGCATGGAAGCAAGCATCCTGGCGCTGGAACGTGGCGCGGCAGGCGCCTTCGACGAACTCTACCGGCAAATTCACAGCCTCAAAGGTTCGGGCGGCACCTTCGGCTTACCGTCGATCACGGCGATTTGCCATCAGTTCGAGGAATTTATCGGCGGCGCACGCAACGGCTTCGATGCCGAGTCGACGAATCTGGCCTTGAGCTATGTTGACTTACTCCGTCGCGTCGCCACAGACAACAACCTAAGCTCGATCGACGCGTCGCTTGAACGCCTGCGCACCCAGAGTGCGCCGCCGCGCGTCGTTCTATTAGTGGAGCCATCGGCAGCGCAGCGCCGCATCTGTCAAGCGGGATTCGCCGAGATATCGATTCGTTTGGAAAGCGCGGACGACGGTAGCATTGCATTGGCGCGGTTGCGGAACGAAACTTTCGACCTCTTGATCCTCTCGCGCGAAATTTCGGGAGTGACCGCCATCGACGTATTGACGAGCTTGCGCCAATTCACCGGCCCCAACCGAACTATTCCGGTGCTGTTGGTCAGCAGCAACTTGACGCCCGCGGCAAAACATCTGGATGTTCGCGCCATCGTGCCGCGCAATACCCGGCTACTCGACGCGCTGATCGGCCATACGAATGAAATTTTGCGGCTGAAACGCCCCTAGCCGACAAATTCACGCTGCCGGTGCGTATGTGCCTGGAAATCGCTACCTATGGCTTAAGCCATAGCAAAAACCTTGACCCCTGCGATAATCTCGACAATACTTCATCCCCGCAACGCAATTCGTCCGACGACAGAGGCAAAAAATCTTTCGTCATTAGCAGCTTGCGCCGGGCAAGCTGTTGTATTCTGTAGAAATCGGGTTTCATTCGTTTAGGCGTCCAGTCAGGAGGAGCAATGGGTTTCATATCGAAAAGCATCGTCAGGGTGTTCAATAGCGTCGTATTCGTCTGCTTGGTTCTTGGGCTGGCGGCATTCACGGTGGTGATCGGCTGGTATAACTACACGACAACAATGGCCGAGTTGACCAATAAGGCGAAAAACACCATCGATCTGGCGGCGCTCAGCCTGAAAGAACCGCTGTGGAATTACGACAGCAATACCATTCAGGATATTTTCAGCGCCATTTTGCTGGATCCGGACTTTGTGGCGATCCGCGTCAGCATGGTCAAGGAAAAAAAGGTGGTCGCCGAGAAAAAGCGCGACAACATAGCGACGCTCAAATTCGAGGAATTGCAGTCCAACCCGATGTACATCGGCAACCTCGCCAAGATCAGTCGCGAGAACGAAGTTATCGCCGAGGTGGAGATCGTCACCTCGACGCAAAAAGTTCGCGAGGCGATTCGCAATACCGCCTTACTGATCTCGGCGTTCACCCTGGCCTTCATCGCCGTGATTTCAAGCGTGATCTGGATACTCGGCGGACGCATCGTGCAGCGCCCGATCAACGCCTTGCGCGAAAGCGCCGACCATCTCGCCGGCGGCAACTTGAACGAAGTCATCGACACCTCGCGAAAAGACGAACTCGGCAGTCTAGCCGTCAGTTTCGATCGCATGCGCAACGCCATCCGCAAAAAACTCGACGATCTGTCGATTTTGAACAGCACCGGCGAAAAATTGGCGGGAATACATAAGCAAGTCGAAGCGCTCGAAACCGCGATCAAGGTGATGAGCGAGCAAACCCGCGTCGAGCGCGGTTCGATCTATCTGCTCGATCGCGACAAAAACCTGACCTTGAATGCCTTTTATCCGAAGCTGGACGACCCGAAAGTTTCCCATTTCCCCAAGAGCTTCCGTCTTGACGAAGGCATTGCCGGACAAGTGGCGAGCACCGGCAAGGTGGCTTTCGTGCCCGACGTGACCCAAGTGCCGGGTTATGTCGGCCTGTCGGGCAAAGACAAGAAAGACAATCCGCACGCCCTGCTTTGCGTGCCGATGATGGACGACAAGGACGTGTTCGGGGTGATGAACTTCATCGGCGATGTCGGCAAGGTGACTTTCAGTCCGGAAGACGAAGGCTTCGCCTTGACGATCGCGCGCATGACCGTGATCACCATCAAAAACATCCAGATGCTCGAAGTGATCGAGCAGCATAACCGCACTTTGGAAGAGAAGATTCTCGAACGCACCGCCGAGTTGCGGCAAAAGACCAACGACGTCAACAACATGCTGCAAAACATGCGGCAAGGCATCTTTACGATCGTGACCGGCGGCGTGATTCATCACGAATATTCGACCTTCCTCGCCGATATCTTCGAGACCCGCGAAGTGGCGCTTAAACCCGCTTTATCCTTCCTGTTCGCCAACAGCTCGGTCGGCGCCGACGAATTGAGCCAGATGGACGCCTCGCTAGGCTCGATGGTCGGCGAAGACGCGGTGATGTTCGAATTCAACTCGCATTTATTGTCGACCGAATACAGCAAAACCTTCCCGGATGGACGCACCAAGATCCTCGCACTGGACTGGAACCCGGTGCTCGATGCCGACAATCTGATCGACAAAGTCATGGTGACGGTCAGAGACGTTACCGAGTTGAAAATCCTGCAAATGGAAACCGAGAAGCAGAAGGTCGAACTCGATATCATCGGCCAGATTTTGGCGATTTCGCAGAAGAAATTCGTCGAATTCATCGAAACCTCGCACGAATTCATCGAAGAAAACAAATCGCTGATCGAAAAAGCGAGCGGCGTCGACCGCGATATCGTCGCGGTGCTGTTCCGCAATATGCACACGATCAAGGGCAATGCGCGCACCTATGGCCTCACGCATATCACCGATCAAGTCCATGCGGCGGAAACCACCTACAGTCGCATCCGTTCGGGCGAGGACACGGAATGGCAGCCCGAGTTGCTGTTGGAGGAATTGCAGGCGACTCGGGTTTGCATCGATCGCTACGATAACGTCTTCAAGCAGAAACTGGCCGGATTCTCCTCGGGCGACGGCGAATTCCTCGACCGCGCGATCATCGACAGAATCACGCGCGCCGTCGAAGTCGTCAACGATCTCTCGCAGGTCAATGAACTGCGGAATTCTTTCCGCATGATCAAGAGTTCGATCAGCACCATCGGCACCGAAAGCATCGACGACGTACTCAAGGGCATCGTCAATGGCGTGCCGTCCATGGCGCGCGAACTGAACAAGGAACTGCCGGATATCGTCATCAAGGACAATTCGATCCGCTTGAAAAAGGAAGTGGTGCCGTTGTTGCGCAACGTCTTTATGCATGCCTTCAGAAACTCGATGGATCATGGCCTCGAAAGCACGGAGCAGCGTATCGCCAAAGGCAAGACGCCGCAAGGACATATCTTCCTCGAAATATCCTTGGATCCGGACGAGATGACGTTCACCTTCAACGACGACGGCAAGGGCTTGGCGCTGGATCGCATCTACCGCAAGGCGCTGGAAACCGGGCAACTGTCGGCGGGTCAAGCCGTCGGCGACGAACAGATCGCGCAATTCATCTTCCATTCGGGCTTATCGACGGCGGATGTCGTCACCAGCGTGTCCGGGCGTGGCGTCGGCATGGACGCCATCAAGAAATTCCTCAGAAAGCAGAACGGCGATATCCGCATCGTATTCACCGGCGAGCGCACCGCCGATGGCTTCCGCCCATTTCAGCAAGTCATCACCCTGCCGGCCAAGCATGCAGTACAGCAGTTATGATGACAACGATGTAGCTCGCGACGCTCGTTGCGCGACGTGCTGCGGATTTCCCGCCGAAATTCCATCGAATGCACGCGCGCAATGACTCAAGGTTTTTTCGGTAAATCGATACGGCGCAAGGCGTTGCTGAACACTTTAGTCACGCTGGCGTTGGTTTCTTTCAGCGTCGAAGCCGTGCATTATTGGTGGTCGTGCGCGGCGCGTCAGGAATTTCTGCTGGACCAGGCCGCCGCTATCGCCGCAGCACAGGCCGCTGTGCTGGCCCCGGCGTTGCGCGAACATAACGACGCGCTGATCGGCCAAATGGTCCAGGCGCTAGCGAAATATCCCGATATTGCGGCGGTGGTCGTACAAACGACGAATCTGACCACCGTTGCCCAAAGCGGGACCGACCTCGCCAAGATCGCTGCGGAGTTGACCCTGAAGCAAGCGGTGGTTTATCGCGGCGAAGGTCGCGAGCAGCTCGTGGGGCAGCTCGTGCTGGGTTTGTCGCCGCAGGACTTACCCGGCGGCTGGGCGATGGCGCTGCTCGACGGACTGACGATGTTCGTCGCCCTCGCCGCCGCAATGACCCTCAGTCTGCGTCGGGGAATACGCCAAGTAACGTCGCCCTTGCAGGAAATCACCGCCGCCCTGCGTCGCCTGGCGGTAGGCGACCGCGAGGTGCGTTTCAGCGGACTGGATCGCAGCGACGAAATCGGCGAAGTCGCACGCGCCGTGGAGGTGTTTCGGCGCTATATCGCCGAGGTCCAACGGCAAGGCGCGCTCGAAGCCGGCGAGATCGCCAAGCGCGAGCATGAAGAACGTTTGCATCTGGTGGTCGACTCGATGCCGATCCCGGTACTCATGGCGCGCACTTCGGATAGCCGTCTGCTGTTCGGCAATCGACGCTTGCGCGAAGTCTTTCAATTTACCGATCAAGACCCGATCGGCGAAAAAACCACATACTATTATGTCGATCCGCGCGATCAGCAACGGCTTTACGAGCGCTTGATGCAAGACGGATTTGCCGCGGATTTCGAAACGCAGTTGCGGCGGCGGGACGGGTCGACTTTTTGGGCCTTGATTTCGATTACCTTGACGACCTTCCAAGGCGAATCCGTGGTGCTGGCGGGTATTTACGACATTACCGAACGTCATCGCATCGAAGAAGAACTCAAGCGCGCCAAGCAACGGGCCGAAGAGGCGACGCAATCGAAAAGCGATTTTCTGGCCCGCATGAGCCATGAAATCCGCACGCCGATGAATTCGATGCTCGGCTTGTCGCATCTCGCGCTCAAGACCGAGCTTAACGCCCAGCAGCGCAACTATCTGAACAAGATATGGAGTTCGGGGCAGCATTTACTGAACATCGTCAATGAAATTCTGGATTTTTCCAAAATCGAGGCCGGTCGCTTGCTATTGGATCGGGCCGAATTCGAGCTGGCCAAGGTGCTGGATAACGCCATCGGCCTGGTGCAGGAAAAAGCGAAGAGCAAAGGGTTGGGACTGATCGTCGATGTCGACCGCGAAGTGCCGACCCATCTGATCGGCGACCCGCTGCGTCTGGTGCAAATCCTGGTCAATTACACCGGCAATGCGATTAAATTCACCGAACAAGGCGTCGTCAGCGTTCAAGTGCAACTGCGCGCAAGCAACGACAACGCCAGTCTGTTGTATTTTTCCGTCAAAGACACCGGCATCGGCTTGACCGAGGATCAACTCGGCGCCCTATTTCAAAGCTTCTCTCAGGCCGACGCGTCGACCGCACGAAAATTCGGCGGCACCGGATTGGGCTTGGTCATCTGCAAGAAACTCGCCGAACTGATGGGCGGCGAAGTCGGCGTGCATAGCGAATACGGCGTCGGTTCGGTGTTCTGGTTTACCGCATGGCTGGAAAAGAGTCCGTCCACCGCGGCGATCTCTCAAGCATCGGCCTCCAGTTCGACCTTGGAGCGCCAGTTGACCGCGATACAGGGCGCGCGCGTCTTGCTGGTCGAGGATAACGACATCAATCAGGAAGTCGCCAAAGCCATCTTGCAAACCGCCGGACTGATCGTCGATCTGGCCGACAACGGCGCGATCGCCGTCGAGAAAGTCCAACAAACCAATTACGACCTCGTGTTGATGGATATGCTGATGCCCGTGCTCGATGGCGTCGGCGCCACCTTGGCCATCAAGCGACTCCCCAATTGTCGCCATCTGCCTATCGTGGCGATGACCGCCAACGCGATGCAGGCGGATCGGGAAAAATGCCAGACGGCGGGGATGGTCGACTTCGTCGGTAAACCGATCGACCCCGACGACCTGTGGCGCACCTTGCTGAAATGGATTCCGCCGCGCACCACGCCAAGACCGCTGCCGACCTCATTGCCAGCGCATACCATCGTCCATCTCGCGACAAAAGTCGGCGCTGACGAGACGGTCGACGAAAGCAGCGAAGTCGCCTTGGCGCGGTTGGGCGTCGATAACATCAACGGCCTGAATGCGCATTACGGACTCAGAACCGCACTCGGCACGCCCTCGCTCTACCTCACCTTACTGAAAAAATTCGTCACCGGACAAGCGGACGCCTTAGCGCAAATCGAGCTCGCGCTGAACGCGCAGCGCTGGGAACTGGCCGAACGGCTGGCCCACACGCTGAAGAGCGTCGCCGCCAATATCGGCGCCACGCCGCTGCAACGAGAAATGGCCTTGCTCGAAATTGCGATCAAGGAACGGCAACCTCGCGCCAATGTCGATCGCTTGACGGTGTTGCCCGAAGCTCATTTGGCGGCGTTGGTGCGCGAATTGTCGGCAAAACTGGCGCCCGATGCGGCGGCAATCCACGTCACCGTCGATAGCGATCATCTGCGAAAAGTGTGCGATAGACTGATCGTCATGTTGGCGGACGACAATCCGAAAGCGGGCGAACTCTTCGACACGCACATCAACACCTTGCGCGTCGGCCTGGCGGAAAATTTTGCGGCGATAGAAAAAAACATACGCAATTTCAATTTCGAAATCGCGTTGGCGCAATTGCAACAGGTCGTCGCCGCAAGCGACGGCCAAGATCAACCGTCTTGACGATGGACTGAATTGCCATGAATGCAGCCACATCTACGGCCCCTCCTGCGGCCAACGCCAAAACCACCCTGCTCGTGGTGGACGACTCGCCCGACAATATCCTGTTGCTGACGGCGATTCTCGATCCTTATTACCGCCTGAAGGTCGCGATCAACGGCGAACGTGCGTTGAAAATCGCTTTTTCCGATCCGCCGCCCGATCTGATTCTACTGGACGTCATGATGCCGGGCATCAGCGGTTACGAAGTCTGCCAGCGCCTGAAAGCCGACGCCAAGACTCGGGATATCCCGGTGATCTTCGTCACCGCCAAAGCCGAATCCGAAGACGAAGTGCAAGGGCTAACCTTGGGCGCGGTCGATTATCTGACCAAACCCGTGATGCCGGTCGTTGTACTGGCGCGCGTGCGTACTCATCTGGCGCTGAACCAAGCACGACGGGAACTGGAACAAGCCCACCAAGCATTGGAGCGCGTCAACCAGACGCTGCAGCGCGAAAAAGATGTGGTGGAAAACATCATGGCGCGGATGCGCTCCTCCGTGCCGTTCGACCATCGCCATGTGCGCTACATGCTATCGTCGGTCGACCGCACGGCGGGCGACATGGTGCTGTCCGCCTATCGCGCCGATGGCTGTCAGCATATTTTGGTCGGCGATTTCTCCGGTCATGGCCTGCCCGCCGCCGTCGGCGGCCCACTAGTGTCGTATATCTTCTATACGATGACGGAGCAGGGTCGATCGCTGGAAACCATATTGCGGGAAATCAACCGCATCCTGCTGCGGCAACTGCCGACCCATTTGTATATGGCCGCCTGCGGCGTGGAAATATCGGCCGACCGCCGCCACGCGACATTCTGGAATCATGGCCTGCCGCCGGTCTTGATGCTGCGCACGACCCATGTCGAACAACGCATCGCGCCCACCGGCCTCCCCTTGGGCATCGACGAGTCGCTGGATCTCACGCCGAGCATCGCCCTGCAACAACAGCCACCGAACAGCCGCATCTACATCTATTCCGATGGAATTACCGAGTTGCCCTCGCCGCAGGGCGAAGAATTCGGTCTGCCGCGACTGGAAGATCTGCTCGCCACACTCCATCTCACTTCAGCGAAACTGGAAACGATCTGGACGACGCTGGTCGAATATCACGGCGACGAGCGCTTCCCCGACGACGCCACATTGATGGAAATCACGCTATAAGCGTTTCCGGTTCGCGGCCGCCACCGTCCCGCCAGCGCCGACTTTTGCAGTCCGCCTATTTCAGCGTCAACACTATCGGACATCACCCTTTACGCTCTTTGCATGGGAACGCGCCATACAGCGCCTGGGCGACTAAACTGGCGGCTTCGATATGGCGCAATTCGGGGCGCAACTCCAGAAAATCGGCCACGGTATTGGTCAATTGCCAACGCGGCGTCTTGGGCGGCACGCAAAATCTGAAGCCGTCGATGATGCTATCCGCCACCGCATCGTTGACGCCGACCACATAGCCGGACGCCAGGGCGCGCTCTTCCGCCGTGCCGATGAGGAAACGGTGCAAGTCGTGCCCGCTGTAAAAATTCGCGGCATACGCCGACGACGCCAAGGCGTACGCCGCCGACAGTAAATACACCATCGATCGCATCGGCCTCATTGCGAAAGCATTACGAGTTCTCGCCATTTGTTCCACCCAACTCAAGTTATTCCGCCGCCGCCGCACATCGACGCACGCTCGATTCCGGAGGCGCCGCCGATTATCGTACTATATGCGTCCCAATGCGCCTTGCTCTTACTTCAAGACACCCTTATCCTTGTCGCCGAAACGTGCACACTCCTATGCTGAACTTCCTGCGCAATCTTCTCGGTATCAATGCTCCGCCGCCGTCGGCAACGCCGTTCGAGCGGCTGAACGAGGTCGCCCCACTGAAAACGACCATTTTGCAACAGCATGAAACGCCTCACAAGTCGTCCTTCATGCGCCGCAACCCGGTGCTCGACCAGAGCGAGAAGATCGCAGGCTATGAATTCAGTCTGCACGAAAAAATGCTTTCGCGGCTGCGCGGCGAACGCGAATCGATGCATAAGATTTACGATGATGCACTGCTGCGCAATTTGGTCGCCCTCGAAGTCCATGCCTTGCTGGGCGAGCGGCTGGCGTTTGTCCGGCTATCGCAGGTCTCGCTCGACAATCCGCTGCTGGAGAAAATCGCCACGGTCAATACCGTCCTGATGCTGGCCCCCAGTCCGCAGGCGCTCGATATCGAGCAAGCGCACGCCCAACTGCAAGTCTTACGCCAACGCGGCTTCGCCTATGGCGTCGTATTGCGTCAAGCGCGACTTGCCGCGACTCCGCGGCTGATCGAACTGTGCAGGGAAGCCGATTTCGTTCAGCTGGAAACCTCCGGCTTCAATGGCATGGACATTAAGCTGCTGTTGCGGCAGATACAGGAGTTGCGGGCGGGCGACCGACCGAAAGCGCGCTTGATCGCTGGCGAGTTGATGACCTTCGACGAGTTCAACCTGTGCTTCCAGGGCGGATTCGACCTGTTTCTCGGCGCCTTTGTGATGAGCCGCGAGAACTGGCATCCGCCCAAGAGCGAAGTCAATCGCCTGCATGTCATGCAGTTGTTGAACCTGGTGCGCAGCGACGCCGAGTTCGGCGAAATCTCGCAGCATCTGAAGCAGGAACCCGTCGTCAGCTTCAAGATGTTGCGTTACATCAACTCGCCCGTAATGGGCTTGCAAAGCCCGATCGCCACCCTGGACAAGGCTCTATTCGTTTTGGGACGCGAGAAATTTTACCGCTGGCTGTCCTTGCTGTTGTTCGACATCAAAACTCCCGGTTATCGCGACCGGGTCTTGACCGAACAGGCGCTGGTGCGCGCCCACTTTCTCGAACATATCGCCGGCCAAGGCGCACTGCCCGACAAGAAAGACGAGTTCTTTCTGTTGGGCCTATTTTCCTTGCTGGATATTCTGCTGGGCCAGCCGATGACCGAAGTGATGCAACAGGCGCGTTTGCCGCAAGCGATCCGCGACGCCATGCTCGGACAAGCGGGCGCCTATTTCGACGCGCTACAACTGGCGATCGCGACCGAAGGCACGGATTATCAATCGATCGAAGATCAAACCGCGCGCTGCGGTCTGGATGCCGTCGAAGTCTCGCGCTGTACCTTGGCCGCGCTGACCTGGGCGAACGAAGTGACGGCGGTCGATGACAATTAGCCTCTATCGAACGATATAAACTGCGCCGCACCGCTGCGCCGCACCGTCCCGCCGGCGCCGACTTTGCGCGCCTCGGCGGTCGGTCGCGCTTCAAAACAACTCGATCCGTTTGATCTTAGGCTTGGGCGCAATCAGCGACTGTTCGTAGGACTGCTCTTCCTGAATCACGGCGCGCACGGCGTCCTGGTTGGCGGGCGCGCGGCGGCAGAATGCGTCGCCGGTGCCGGGGACGCAGACGACTTTGCGCGACCATGGGCCGCCGAAGTCGCTGGCGACCAGCGGGATGCCTTCGCAGGCCAGCCAGTCCTTGGCGAACTCGGCATTGCGGTCGCCGATCGCCATGCGGATCGAACTGACGATATTGCCGCCGCCGAAGGCTTTGGCCACGAGTCGCGGTTTGCGCGCGCCTTTTTCCAGCATGGCGTTCACCAGCACTTCCATCGCATAGTCGCCGGCCAGCACCACGTCGGTGTCGTCGCCGGCGTTGGTGTGCTTGGTGGGCAAAAGGAAGTGATTCATCCCGGCCAGCCCCAGCTTGGCGTCGAACAGACAGACCGCCACGCACGAACCCAGCAAGGTGGCGATCGGTCGCTCCGTATCCACCGCCCAACCGCCGGGATTGATATTGAGCGCGAGCCGCTCGACTTCTTTGCCGGATACGGCGTTTTGCGCGCGATCTTGATCGGACATGTTCGCGGTCTCGACGGGCTAGCGCAAATTCGACGGCGAAAACGACATCAACTCGCTCGGAATATGGTCTAGCGGTACGATCTTGTCCACGCCGCCCAACTTGATGGCTTCCTTGGGCATGCCGAACACCACGCAGGTCGACTCGTCCTCGGCCACCGTTTGCGCGCCGGCGTCGTGCATTTCCTTCATACCGCGCGCGCCATCGTCGCCCATGCCGGTCATGATAATCCCCAAGGCATTGCGCCCGGCGACCTGAGCCACCGAACGGAACAGCACGTCCACCGACGGCTTATGCCGATTGACCAAAGGGCCGTCGGCGACTTCGACATAGTACTGCGCGCCGCTACGCTTCAACATCATATGCCGACCGCCCGGAGCGATCAGGGCGCGTCCCGGCAACACCCGGTCGCCGCTCTGCGCTTCGCGGATTTCGAGCTTGCATAGCGAGTCGAGCCGCTGGGCGAACATCGCCGTGAATTTTTCGGGCATATGCTGGACGATCACGATGCCCGGACAGACCGCCGGTAGGCGCGTCAATACCGCTTCGAGCGCCTGCGTGCCGCCGGTCGAGGTGCCGATGGCGATCACCTTGTCGGTGGTGTTGGCCATGGCGCGACTACCGGCCGCCTGCGCCGCCAGCATCGCGTCGGCGCTCAATTTGGCGGATGGGGCCACCGGCAGCGCCAGGCCGGGATGGACCCGCCGCATATTGGCGCGCGCCGCGGCGCGCACCGCCGTCACCAGATCGTTGCCCGCATCCTGCAAAAACTGCTTCACCCCCATTTTCGGCTTGGTGATGATCGCCAAGGCGCCGGACGCCATCGCTTCCATCGTCGCGCTGGCGCCTTTTTCGGCCAGCGAGGAGCAGACGATAGTCGGCGTCGGATGTTCGGACATGATTTTTTTCAGAAACGTCAGCCCGTCCATGCGCGGCATTTCGATATCGATCACCAGCACGTCCGGCCATTGCAATTTCATCCGATCGATCGCGAAAATCGGATCGGCCACCGCGCCGATCACTTCGATATCGGACTCGCGCTCCAGGGTCTCGCGATTGACTTGGCGCACCACCGCCGAGTCGTCGACAAGCAATACTTTGATCTTGGGGTTCGGGTTCATGCGGGTAATTGATAAATGGTCGGTTTGATGGTGCGCAAGGATTCCGTGATGCCGTTCAGACTCTCCGAATGGCCGACGATGAAATAGCCGCCCGGTTGCAAC
>DATETD010000025.1:0-3783 GCA_035283885.1 Rhodocyclaceae bacterium | reverse complement strand
ACTCGGCCAACACGGCGGCGATGCGCGGCAGTTGATCTGGGCTGTTGCGTGGGCGTGCGCTCGTGGCGATCCACTCGGGCGGGATATCCGGCGCATCGGTTTCGAGTACGATGGCCTCCAGCGGCAAGGTGGCGGCGAGTTCGCGGATACGATGGGCGCGCGGAAAGGTCATCGCGCCGCCGAAGCCGAGCTTGAAACCCAGACGAATAAACTCGTCGGCTTGCCGACGGCTGCCGTTGAAGGCGTGGATAATGCCGCCGACCACTGGGATGCGTCGTAAGTGATACAGCACTTGATCCATCGCGCGGCGTCCGTGCAGCAGCACCGGCAGCGTGGCGCGGCGCGCGATCTGCAATTGTGCGGTGAAGTACTGCGTTTGCAGTGCATCGTCGCGCTCGGCGACGAATCGATCCAGACCGATTTCGCCGACAGCGACCGGCTGGACGTCGGCGTTGGCGAGCGCGCATAATGTCTCCAAGGTCGCCAAGTCGTCGGCTTGCGCGCGCGCGACGTACAGCGGATGGATGCCGTAAGCCGGGGCGCAAACGGGACGATCCGCATAGTCGCGGCATAAGGCGGCGACGGCGGCGAAGTTGGCGCGCTCGACGGCAGGCAGCATCATCGCACGCACTCCGGCGCGGCGCGCGGCGACTACGACCTCATCGCGGTCGGCATCGAATTCCACGGCGTCGAGATGGCAGTGCGTGTCGATCAACATTTGGGCGACATCGTTAAAAGTCGGCGCTGGCGGGACGGATGCCGGCGTTTTACTCGACTTCGTCGATCCACGCCTGTTGAATCGCTTCGAGTTTCTTTTCGCCGCAGTGGCTTTGATCTTCGGCGAAGCCGGGCAAGGCCAGCACCCAATGCATCAGATCGACGAAATTGATCCGCTGCGGATCGACGTCCGGGTGTCGTTCGGCGAGCATGATCGCAATTTCCAGGCTATCGGTCCATTTCATCGCTTACCCTCCCGCGCCATGTTGATGGTGTATTTCGGAATTTCTATCGTCAGCGGCGCAGCGGCGACCTTCGCTTGGCAGGAAAGGCGCGAGGTCGGCTCCAATCCCCAGGCTTTGTCGAGCAGGTCTTCTTCGTCTTCCTCGGCGACTTCGAGCGAATCGAAGCCTTCGCGCACCACGACATGGCAGGTGGTGCAGGCGCAGGACTTCTCGCAGGCGTGCTCGATATCGATGTCGTTGTCGAGCAAGGCGTCGCAGATCGACGTTCCGGGCGCCGCTTCGAGCACCGCGCCGTCGGGGCAAAGCTCGATATGGGGCAGTACGATAAGTTGCGTCACGCCATGATCTCCTCTACATTTTTTCCGCTCAATGCGCGTTGCACGCCGCGATTCATGCGGCGCGCAGCTAACTCGTTGGTCGCCTCGGTCAGGGCGCGCATCGCCGTATCGATGGCGCGCCTATCGTCGCCGATCAATACCGCTTGCAGTCGCGCCAGCGCGGCGGCGATATGCGCACGTTCCAGCAGCGACAGCAGGTCGGCGTCTTCAAGCAGGGCCGATTGCGTCGCTTCGATCAATCGTTGGCCCTCGACCTGCGCTTCGCGCAGCGCGCGGCGGATTGCATCGTCGCCGGCATGGTTGAAGCTATCTTTGAGCATCGAAGCGATTTCGTCGTCGCTGAGGCCATACGAAGGTTTGACGGCGATATGCGCTTCGTGCCCGGTGGTCTGTTCGCGCGCGCTGACCGACAGCAGGCCGTCGGCATCGACCTGGAACACGACGCGGATACGCGCCGCGCCCGCGACCATCGGCGGGATGCCGCGCAATTCGAAGCGCGCGAGGCTGCGGCAGTCCGACACCAGTTCGCGTTCGCCTTGCACCACATGAATCGCAATCGCGGTTTGCCCGTTTTTGAAGGTGGTGAATTCCTGCGCGCGCGCAATCGGTAAGGTCGAGTTGCGTGGAATCACTTTTTCGACCAAGCCGCCTAGGGTTTCGAGGCCCAAGGAGAGCGGAATCACGTCGAGCAACAGCCAGTCGTCGCCCGCCGTGCGGTTGCCGGCGAGCAGATTCGCCTGGATCGCCGCGCCGAGCGCCACCACCTTGTCGGGATCGAGATTGTTGAGAGGTTCTTGTTTGAAGAATTCGCCGACCGCGTGCTGGATTTGCGGCAATCGCGTCGAGCCGCCGACCATCACCACGCCGCGCACGTCTTCGATGCCGAGTCCCGCGTCGCGCAAGGCTTTGCGCGTCGGCGCCAGGGTTTTCTTGACCAGAGTCCGCGTGATTTCGCTGAAAATTTCGGTGCTTAGCGTCAAATCGACATATTCGCCGCTGCCCAGCTTGACGGTGATCGGCGCTTCGCTATGTTGGGACAGGGTCTCCTTGGCTTCGCGCGCACGGATTTGCAACAGGCGCGCATCGTGCGGCGACAGCGGTTGCAAATCCGCCTGCTCGATAATCCAGCAAAATACCCGGTGATCGAAGTCGTCGCCGCCGAGCGCCGAGTCGCCGCCGGTGGACATCACTTCGAACACGCCTTTGGCGAGCTTGAGGATGGAGATGTCGAAGGTGCCGCCGCCGAGATCGAACACGGCATAGACGCCTTCGACCGCGTTGTCCAGGCCATAGGCGATCGCCGCCGCCGTCGGTTCGTTGAGCAGCCGCAATACGTTCAGCCCGGCCAAGCGCGCCGCATCTTTAGTGGCCTGGCGCTGGGCGTCGTCGAAATACGCCGGAACGGTAATTACGGCGCCGGTCAGCGTTCCGCCCAAAGTGGCTTCGGCGCGCGCGCGTATCGATTTGAGAATGTCGGCGGAGATTTCGACCGGACTTTTGACGCCTGCCGCCGTCTTGATCCTGACCATACCTTCGGAATCGATAAAGTCGTAAGGCATGGTTTCGATATGAGCGATGTCGTGTAAGCCGCGCCCCATGAAGCGCTTGACGGAGACTACGGTATTCTTGGGGTCGCGCGCCTGATTCGCCTCGGCGACATAACCGACGTCGACGCGACCATCGGCGGCGTAATGGACGATGGACGGCAGCAGCGGTCGGCCTTGTTCGTCGCTCAACACCACGCTCATACCGCTGCGCACCGTAGCCACCAAGCTGTTGGTGGTGCCGAGATCGATGCCGACGGCAAGCCTGTGTTCGTGCGGCGCCGCCGATTCTCCGGGTTCTGCTATCTGTAGTAATGCCATGTGGGGTCCCTAGGCCGTTTTATGTCGTTATTATTTATTGCGCTACGGCTTCCAGCGCTTCGTCGATTTCGAACCGTAATTTTTCTTGAAACATCAGTTGGCGCACCACGACGGTGGCCTGGACGTAGTCTTTTTGTTCGTCCAGCAACGCGATCAGCGTGCGGTGTTGCGCGTCGATTTCGCTCGACACCTGTTCGTGCGCCGCTTCCAGTGTTTCCTCGTCGCCTGCGTCGCGCGCCATATCCACTTGCTCGCGCAACTCCATCTGCACGACCAGGAAGTCGTTCGCCATCGCGGTGTTGCTATCCACTTTGGGGTCGTAGCCGAGCAGTTGCAATAGATAACGCGCGCGGCGCAAGGGATCTTTGAGGGTTTGATAGGCTTCATTCACTCGGGTAGCCCATTGCAGCGCTTGCCGCTTGTCGCCGTCGCTACCGTGCGCGTACTTGTCCGGATGCACTTGCGCTTGCAATTCGCGAAAGCACGCTTCCAGCGCGGCTCGATCCATGCGCTGCGTGCGCGGCAGCGCGAGCAAGGCGAAGTGATCGGCGTTGAAGTTACGGTCGAACGATGTCATGGAAATCAAGCGGTGAACGACTCGCCGCAACCGCATTGATC
>DATETD010000024.1:0-3604 GCA_035283885.1 Rhodocyclaceae bacterium | reverse complement strand
TCACCCGACGGGTGAGCGGGTTTCTGGTTCGACCTATTGTTTTTGTTCGCGTCTTTCGTGCTTTTCGTGGACAAAGGAGTTTTTTTTCAACTCGAAAAACGCCGTCAGCACCTCGGCGACCTCGATATCCATCACCGTGCGCGAGGGCTTTTGCAATAATCGATACGGCACGCCCCACGGGCGCCAGTGCTGCGCGCCCGAATCGCCGAACAAACAGACGATAGGTAGCCCTAAGCCCGCCGCCAAATGCATCGCGCCGCCGTCGGCGCAAATCAAGGCGTCGCACTCCGCCAATGCGGCGATCAGTTGTGCTAGCTGAGTCGTCGGACACGCATGCAGATGCACGCCATCGCCCGCGGCGGCCATCACCTGCTGCGCCTTGGCGTCGTCGCCCGGATGCTGCGGATTCGTCGCGTCGCCCGGCGACCACAGTAGCTTGAAGCGCATCTGCGCGTCCGTCGCCGCCAGTTGTCGTATCGATGCGGCGAAACGCTCCGCCGGCCAGCGTTGCGAAGGCTTGCGCGCGCTGATATGCACGCCGAGCGTAAAAGTCGGCGCTGGCGAGACGGATGGGGGTGCGGTGGAGGGCGCAAGCACTCGGCATGGCGGCGGCGCGCCCTCGACGCCATATAGCGCGGCGACGCGGAACACCTCTTCGACTTCGTGTCTATCGGCGCGACCGGGTTCCAAAGCCACGTCCAAGCCCGGAACGGCGCCGAAACCGATAATACGTTTGGGTTGTAACCAACGCGCCAGGCGCACGCTACGCGGTTGCGCGGCGGGTGTGGCGACGATGATATCGTCCAGGCGCATCTGCCGCAGCCGCCGCATCATGGAGAAACGCCGCCATAGGATGCCGGCTAAGGATTCGTCGGCATGGCGATGTTTGGCCTTGGTGTAGGCCAACACTTCGTCGAGATCGGTATTGCCTTGCAACACCGGCGCGTTATAGCTATTCGTCAGCGCTCCCAGCCATGCCTGCGGAAAACGCGCGCGCAATGCGGCGATCAGCGGCGTAGTGCACACCAGATCGCCGATATTGTCGCGGCGAATCAGCAGAATTTTGGGCGAAGGGTGAGGTGTCACGCAATGTTCGAACGTTCGGCGTCCGTTTGCTGCAAGCGCGCAGCGCCGGACGGGATCAAGCAGTCGCGGAGTCTAATGGAAATCGTCGCCACTCGCTGGATCTGGATCGATGCGGCGGAATTTGACAAGCTTTTACTCGCCTGCTCTAATGAGGAAACCGACTCGGTATTCGTTTTGCGTGACCTCCCGCGGGAGGCCGCTGCGCCGCAAGCTAGCGACGATACCCGAGAATTCAATAATGACATTAATACGACGAGAGGACGCCATGAACGACAACGACGCGCAAATAGTGAGCAAGGTGCTCGTGATCGACAGCAATAAAGCCGTTTTTACCGTGATCAAGCTTTTTTGCATCGAAAACAACCTCGTCGGTCTCAGGGCGCATCGAGGAAACGTCATGGACATTCTGAAATCGAATGTCGATCTGGGCGCGATCTTATTGTCGGAACATTATTGCGGCAACCCGACCGGCGGCGTCGATCTGGCGCGGCAAATCAACCGGGTGCGCCCGGAACTGCCGATTTTTCTGCGTCGCGATCATACGGACGAACTCGATGATCTCGATCCGAAAACGCGGAAACTGTTCTGCGCGGCCTATACGATAGGCAGCATGTTCCGGCTGCGTCGCTATGTCGAAGAATATATCTTCAGCTTCGTTTATCCGAATGTGCTGGTGCGCGGCATCAAGGAACTGACCGAAACCGTATTGGCGAGCCAATTCGCCAATATTACCGTGAACTGCGACACGCCCTATGTCGTGCGCGACCGCATCGTCTGCGGCGAGGTCTTCAGTCTGATTCCGATCGAAAGCAGTTGGTGCCGGGGTTATATGATGATGCAAACGGACGACCCGGCGTTGCGCGCACCGAAGACCGAGGACGAAGACCCCAACGGATTCGATAAGATTGCGGATAGGCTCAGCGAAATCACGAATTTAATCTGGGGCGCCTTCAAGCACCGTTTCATCGCCGAGGATGACAATCGCGGTCAGTTTCAAACGCAAGTGCCGATGCTGATCAAACTGCACGAGAAATTCATCTCGTTCGGCTCGAACGATCCGCAACTTTGCTACAAATACACCCTCGCGAACAACAACGCCGAAGGGAAACCGTCGATTCATATCTATCAACGCTTTGTCTTCAATCTGAACTGGTCGCCCGACGATTTCAAGGAAGTTACCGCTTCTTATGAAGAACTGGTCGACTCGGGGGAGTTGGAGTTGTTCTAAGCCCAGCCCAAGCTACGCGGCTATGCGATCACGTTACCACACGACATCGCAGCGAGGAGAGCAAGTATGAAAGAAACCCTGGTGCGTTTCGACTGGGCGATGAAGAAGCTGTTGCGCAACAAGGCCAACTTCGCCGTGCTCGAAGGCTTTTTGTCGGAATTGCTGCATCGGTCGATCCGCATCGAACGCATCCTCGAAAGCGAGGGTAACCGCGAAACGGCGACGAATAAAAGCAATCGCGTCGATATTCTGGCGCAGGAAGTCGGCGGCGATCTGCTGTTGATCGAGGTGCAGGCGGACGGGCAAAGCGATTATTTCCATCGTATGCTGTTCGGTTCGTCGAAACTGATCGTCGACTATCTGAATGCGGGCGACGACTACGACCGCATACGCAAAGTGATTTCGGTCAATATCGTCTATTTCGACTTGGGTCAGGGCGCGGACTATGTGTATCGGGGCGCGACCGAGTTTCGCGGTATTCACCACGCAGACATCCTCGCGCTCTCGTCGCATCAGCGCGAGCTGTTTCATGCCGAGACGCCGACGAATATCTTTCCCGAGTATTTTATCCTCAAGGTCAATAACTTCGACGACGTGGCGCGCGACAGCCTCGATGAATGGATTTATTTTCTGAAGAATTCCGAAATCAAGAGCGATTTCAAAGCGCAAGGACTCGGTGCGGCGGCGGAATGTTTGGCGATTTTGCGACTCAGCGCGGCGGAGCGCGAGGAGTACGACGACTTCATCAAGGACAGGCGCATCCGCGAAAGCGAAGTAAAAACCTCGTTTCGCGATGGCAAGCAGGCAGGTTTGGAGGAAGGCCTGGCGAAAGGACGCCGCGAGGAAAAGCGCGCGACAATGACGAGGCTGCTAGCTCTGGGAATGTCTACGTCCGATGCATTGGCGGCTGTTGGTCTGAGCGCCGAAGAATGGGCGGCGATGGGAGTCATGGATCGTCGATCGTAAGCATTCGGCCTTGGCGCTACAAAGTCCCGCCATCCCGCCAGCGCCGACTTTTGGGTTACCCTCGTGGTCGGGCAGGATAGCTGGTATCGTTTTCCCGCTCGATGACTATGACTGTGCAGCGGTGGGAGCGGGCTTGCCCGCGACGAGCGTTTGTGGACTCGATGTTGAACCAATGAAAAAGTATCGGACTTGCGGTGAAATTCGACGCTGAAGCGCGGCGGGCGGCGCGGCCTGCGATTGTTTACGATGAAGAGCTGCCGATCAATCTGCGGCGCGCGGAGATCGCGGCGGCGATTCTCCGTCATCAAGTGGTGGTGATTTGCG
>DATETD010000023.1:0-3260 GCA_035283885.1 Rhodocyclaceae bacterium | reverse complement strand
ACCGCCGCGTATATACTTCGATTTTTTCGCCCATTTCGGGTGAATGCCTGGGGTTTCTATCGTGTTCATTCTTTTCAAATTCTCCGGAAATTCAATCGATTGCACAGCACGGTAGCACGGTAGGTTGGGCTGACGATAGGAAGCCCAACAGCGGCGGCGATACGGGCGATGATATTTGGGCAATCGAGAATGTAGCCTTCGTAGCATCCAGCATCATATTGTATGCCGAATGTTGGGCTTGATGAAGCCCAGCCCAACCTACTCAGGGTGAACGGGAATGGAGACCGGTATCGCAATCGGCATGCATCCCCGTCCTATCCGTCCCGCCAGCGCCGACTTTTCTCCTGCCGACCCTCACTCCTCAGCCTCCTCTTTATCGTCCGTCACCGTCAGCGCCCCACCGCCTGCGGTCATGCCGTACACCTCGGGTCGGTACATATCTTCGGCATAGAGCGGCGGGATGAGGAATTTGCCGGGGGTGACGACTCGGGCGCGATAGAACAGTACCACCTCGTCGCGTAGATTCACCGCGGCGACGAAGCGGTCGTCGCGGAATTCGACGTGTTTGATGCGCGCGTCGGCCATCGCTTCGGCGGGGTTGATGTCGCCGACCATGACGGCGCCCAGGCGTTCGCCTTGGACGATGTTGAGGTTTTCGATTTCGAGTCCGGCGGGGATGCGATCCACCACCAGGCCGTTGCCGATATGGCGTTTGGCTTTGACGGCGAGCTTGACCAGCACGGTTTCGCCGACCTTGAGCGCGCGGTTGCCGATCGGTTGGCCGTCGCCGTCGAACAGTTCGCGCGTTAGGCCAATTTGGTCGCTGCGGGCGGCGGGCATTTTGGCGGCATAGCCGTCGAGATTGAGCTCCAGATAGAGTCGTTCTTTATGGCTGTTTTTGAGCTTGATGCCGTTGGCGAGTTGCGCGGCGGTCAGCGGGCGGATCGATGCACCGCTGCCGCTCAAGTTTTCGTCGCCGATCTCCAGACGCCAGGGCGCGCTATCGGTAGGATTGGCGCTTTGGCTCATTTCGCGCCCGACCAGGAACAGCGCGAGCTTTTCTTGAGTGCTATGGTAGCTATTCGCCTTGAGTTCGTTGGCGACCAGCATCACGAGGTTATCCCGGCCATCGATCTCGATTTTGTGACGTTCGAGCAGGGCGTAACTCAGCGCGGCGTCGCGCAGCGGGCTGCCGTAGTCGCCCCACCAGTAGCCGGCGTCGCGCGGTTTTTTAACGGCTTCGGCCAGCGCAGTTTGGGCGCGGGCTTCGTCGCCCATTAGCTTGAGTGCCAGGCCGAGGTGGGTCAGCGCGAGGCTGGAGTGCGCCTGGGCGCGCAGTTCGAACAATTGGCGCAAGGTGGACAGCGGCGCTTTGGATTCGCGCGCCAGTACATAGCCGCCGTAGGCCAGCACGCCCCAGCGTCCGGCGCCGCTGTAGCGGGTGTCATGCCAGACGCTGTCTTCGTTGTAGGGCGTTTTGGTCGAGGGTAGCCCCGCCGTGCCTTCCTGCAAGGCTTTGAGCAGGAAGTCGCCGGCTTTTTTCTGCATCGCGGCGGGGACGTTGAAGCCTTGTTCGCGCGCGTCGAGCAAGAAGTTGCTTATGTAGGACGATAGCCAATATTGATATTCCGAGACGTTGCCCCAGAGGCTGAAGCCGCCGTTCGGCGCTTGCATCGTCGCGAGCCGGGCGATCGCCTTTTCCAGCATCTCGGCGCGCTGTTCGCGGCTATAGGCTTTGAGGCCGAAGCGTTTGGCGGCCTCGTCGTCGATAAATACATGCGGATAGGCGGTGCTGGTGGTCTGCTCGGCGCAGCCATAGGGATAGGTCAGCAGTCCCTGGATCGCGGCGCGCACGTCGATCGGCGCTTTATCGGAGACGACGAGATGGCTCGCGACGGTGGCGCGCAGCAGGCCGCCGAGTTCGGCGTCTTTAAGCTCCAGGGTTTCGCCGGGGGCGAGGCTGTAATAGCGGATGACATGCTGCGACGGCGTCGCGGCCTGCACTTGCAGCGCGAAGTTGCGTTCGAGCCTAAGGTCGCTGCCGCCGACCTTGCCTTGGGCATCGCCGCCGACCTTGACCTGGACGTTCGCCAGCCCATAGGCGCTGCCGGCTTCGAGCGGGAAGCGCAGGACGGCCTTTTGTTGGTCTTTGAGCGTCAGTTCCTGCTCGGGCTTGCGTAGCGCCAAGCCGCTGGCGGAGCTTATCGTCACCTTGAGTTTTTGCGTCGCGCCCGACAGATTATGCAGATCGAGCGCAATCGTCGCGCTGTCGCCTATCGTCAAAAAGCGCGGCGTGGCGAGTTCGGCCACCAAGGGCGCGGCGACCACGACTTCGGCGTCGCTGCTGCCGAATTTATCGCTACCGGCGACCACCGCCATCAGCCGTAGCGTGCCGTTGAAATCCGGCACATTCAAGGCGATTTCGGCTTCGCCTTGTTCGTTCAGCGCCACGGGGCCGGAGAATAGGTCGACCAGCCGCACTTTCTTCGGCAGATCGCGCGTCGGTTTGGGCGCGGCGTCGCCGCCGAATTTGAGCTTGCCTTTCTGCCCGGCCATTTTCTCGATCAGTCGACCGTAAATGTCGTAGAGATCGGCGCCGTAGCGCAGCTTGCCGAAGAAATGCTCGTGCGGCGCAGGCGTGGCGAAATTGGTGATATTCAGGATGCCGACATCGACGGCGGAGAGGGTGACGTAGGCTTTCTGCCCTTTGGCGTCGGGAACATTGATTTTGACCTTGAGCCGCGTGTCGGGCAGCATCTTTTTCGGCGCGTCGAGCTTGACCGTCAGCGTGCGCTCTTTGCGCGCCAAGGCGAGGTGCGCGAGTCCGAGCGCGCGCGCCGGCGTGACCTTTTCGCCTTCGTCGCCGGGGCGCACCACCATCGCTGTGACATACAGATCGTGGCGTTTCCAGTTGGCGTCGATCGGGATGTCGACCGTGCCGCCTTCCACCGGTAGTTTCAGGCGCTTGACCCATAGAGTTTTATCGCCTTCGACCGTAATCAGCGTTTCGCCGCCGTGCGGCGGGGTAATCGTCAGCCGCGCGGTTTCGCCTTCTTTGTAGGCCGGTTTGTCGAATTTCAGCGCGACGCGATCCGGGCGCACGCCTTGGGCTTCGTCGCTCTTGGCGCTCCATCCGGCATAAAAGCGGTACTTTGTCGTCATGCCGGTTTCGGGGTCGAAAATCTCCAGGCGGTAGCGCCCGTATTTAACCGGCACCGCGAGTTTGCCGCGTCCTGCGGCGGGGATGGCGAGCGCGGCGC
>DATETD010000022.1:0-4758 GCA_035283885.1 Rhodocyclaceae bacterium | reverse complement strand
CGGTGCGGTTCGTGATGACCGATACCGCCGAGGATATTCCCGTATCCTACACCGGCATCCTGCCCGATCTGTTCCGCGAAGGCAAAGGCGCGGTAGTGCAAGGTAAACTCGGCGCCGACGGCGTGTTCGCCGCCACCGAAGTGTTGGCCAAGCATGACGAAAACTATATGCCGCCCGCAGCCCAGCACGCCGTCGATCAGGCGCAGAAACAAAAAAACGGCGTAGCGCCGCCCTATTCCAAATAACGTAATGCCCCCTTCCGTCCCGCCAGCGCCGACTTTTCGCGCGGCATGTTAACGATGCGCCGTTTCAGCAGTCTGGAATTTCGACTGGCGGTCTTGGTCGGCCTGGGGCTGATCGGCTTTTCGCTTGCCGCAGGAATATTCACCTACAACTATTCTTACCGGAATCGATTGCAACAAGCCCAGTCCTTGCAACGACAACTGGTGCGCACGGTGCAAGCGCAAGCCGAAGTCGCCGCTTTCGCCTATAACGAGAAGATCGCCCGTGGCGTTATCGACGGCTTGCTGGCCAATCCCAGCATTTTGGCCGCGCGCCTTGAGGCTACCGAACATTCCCATCTCGCGCTGAGTTCGAACGGCAGCCTCGATTATGGCGGCAGCACGGTCTATCCCTTGCTTTCGCCCGTCGATCAGACCGAGCGCATCGGCCGCTTATCGGTCGTCCAGAACGAAAATCACGTCAATCGGGAAGCGGCTCAATACGCCCTTTTTCAAACCTTATTGATGCTGGCGCAAGTCGCATTGGCGACCATCCTGATGATCGTCGTTTTACGCTTCGTCGTGACCCGCCCCGTCGCCGATTTGGCGCAATCGATGCGGGCGATCAAACCCGGCAGTCCGGAACGTCTGGACATCGAAGACAAGCACGCCAACGACGAAATCGGGCTGTTATCCCATAGCGCCAATATCTTGCTGGAAGCGACCGAGACGGCGATCGACGACGAACGCAAACTACGCAATTTATTGGACACCACCAACCAGATCGCGCGCGTCGGCGGCTGGACCTACGATCTGGCGACGAAATCCATGATGCTGAGCGAGGAAATTTTTCGCATCAACGAAGTCGATCCATCGAAGCTGGACGCAACCCTACCGGTAAGCGTCGAGCAGGCAATCAATCATTTCGCGCCGACATCGCGTCCTGCGATCGCAGCGGCGCTACAGGCCGGCATCGATCGCGGCGCCGAGTTCGATCTTGAATTGCAGTGGATCACCTACACCGGGAAAACGATTTGGGTGCGAACGCAGGGAAAAGCGGAGCGAGAAAACGGCCAGGTGGTTTGTCTGTACGGCGCAATGCAGGACATCAGCGATCGCAAGCAAACGGAGCAGGATCTACGCATCGCCGCAACCGCCTTCGAATCGCAAGAAGGCATGCTGATCACCGATGCCAACGAGGTTATTTTGCGCGTCAACCGCGCTTATTGCGAGATCACCGGCTACTCGGCGGCGGAGGCCATCGGTAAAACGCCCCGCATGCTGAGTTCCAATCGTCACGACGCCGCTTTTTACGCGTCGATCTGGAGCAATATTCGTAACATAGGCACATGGCAAGGCGAAATCTGGAATCGCCGCAAAAATGGCGAGGTCTACCCGCAATGGCTCACCATTACCGCCGTCAAGGACGACGACGGAGAAATTACCCACTATGTCGGCACGCTCACCGATATCACGGTGCGCAAGGCGGCGGAAGATGAGATCAAACACCTGGCCTTTTACGACCCGCTTACCCATTTACCCAACCGACGGCTGCTGATCGACAGGCTGCATCAAGCACTATCGACCAGCCGCCGCAACCAACGCAGCGGCGCGCTGTTGTTTATCGATCTGGATAAGTTCAAACAGATTAACGACACTCTCGGCCACGATATCGGCGATTTACTGCTACAGAATGTCGGACAGCGGCTATTGTCCTGCCTACGCGAAAACGACACCGCCGCCCGTATCGGCGGCGACGAGTTCATTGTGATGTTGGAATATCTCGACGAACATCCGGAGGCCGCCGTTCAGCAAGTCAAGGCCGTCGCGGAAAAAATCCTCGATACGCTCAATGTCCCCTACACATTGGCGACGCACGAATGCCGCAGCAGCCCGAGCATCGGCATCGCGTTATTTCTGGGGCACACGCATACGGTGAGCGAATTGCTCAAACAAGCGGATTCGGCCATGTACCAAGCCAAAGCCGCCGGGCGCAACGTCTACCGATTTTTCGATACGACAACGGGCCATTAACGACTCGTAAAAGTCGGCGCCGCCGTCCCGCCAGCGCCGACTTTTCGCAGTCCGTTACTTAAACGCAATAATCGCCTGATCGACCGCGAGACTTTCGCCCGGCATCGCCAGCAACTTCTCGACCACGCAGTCGCGTTCGGCCTTCAGCACGTTTTCCATCTTCATCGCCTCGATCTTCGCGAGGATTTCTCCGGCTTTGACTTCCTGGCCGGCGGCGACGGCGATTTGCGTCAGCAGGCCCGGCATCGGCGACAGCAGGAATTTCGACATATCCGGCGGCGCTTTGTGCGGCATCAGTTGTCGCAGTTCGGCCACGCGCGCCAGCATCACTTGCACGTCGGCTTGCACGCCCCAATGGAATAGCCGGTACGCCAGGCCGCGCCGTTCGACTTGCATGCAGATTGGGCGGTCATTGACCGTGCCGCGATACAGCAGGTCGCCGAATTGCCAGTTGGAGCGCATACGGTAGGCCTTGCCTTGGTGTATCACGTCCCAGCCGCTGGCGTGGTCGGTCGCGGGTTTGACTTTGACGCGGTGGTCTTCGCCGCCGAGACGGACGACGAAGTCTTCGCCGGGTTTGTAATCGTGACCGGGCATTTGGCCCGAAATGCTGGCGTTGCGCGCCAGATACTGCCGGTGGATCGCGGCGACGACGGCGACCAGCATTTCGGGTTCGTCGTGCGGCGCGTCCGAGGCGTCGAAGCCTTTGGGATATTCTTCGCCGATCAGCCCGGTGTTGAAATTACCATTAACGAAGCGCGGGTTCTGCATCAAGGCGGCTTGGAAGGCGATGTTGGAGGCGACGCCGCGGATCACGAATTCGTTGAGCGCGTCGCGCATGCGCGCGATCGCTTGGGCGCGGTCGGGCGCGTGCACGATCAGTTTGGCGATCATCGAGTCGTAGTACATCGAGATTTCGCCGCCTTCATACACGCCGGTGTCGACGCGCACGCCGTCGGCCTCAACCGGCGGAGCGTATTTGACCAAGCGTCCGGTCGAGGGCAAAAAGCCGCGGAACGGGTCTTCGGCATTGATGCGGCATTCCATCGCCCAGCCGTCGAGTTTGAGTTGGTCTTGACGGAAGGCGAGTTTTTCGCCGGCGGCGACGCGGATCATCCATTCGACGAGGTCGAGGCCGGTAATCAGTTCGGTGACCGGATGTTCGACTTGCAGCCGGGTATTCATTTCGAGGAAGTAGAACTGCTTATCCTTGCCGACGACGAATTCGACGGTGCCGGCGCTTTGGTAGTTCACGGCGCGCGCCAAGGCGACAGCTTGTTCGCCCATGGCTTGGCGCGTTTCGGCGTCGATAAACGGCGACGGGGCTTCTTCGATGACCTTTTGGTGGCGGCGCTGAATCGAGCATTCGCGCTCCCACAGGTACAGGGTGTTGCCGTGGGCATCGCCGAGCACTTGGATTTCGATGTGGCGCGGTTCTTCGACGAATTTTTCGATAAAGATGCGGTCGTCGCCGAAGGCATTTTTGGCTTCGGCCTGGCAGGAGGCGAAGCCTTCGGCGGCTTCCTGGTCGTTGTAGGCGACGCGCAGTCCTTTGCCGCCGCCGCCGGCCGAGGCTTTGATCATCACCGGATAGCCGATGCTGCGCGCGATGGTGGTGGCTTGGGCGGCGTCGGCGATCGGGTCGTTGTAGCCGGGGATGGTATTGACCTTGGCTTTGAGCGCGAGCTTTTTCGAGGCGATTTTGTCGCCCATCGCGGCGATCGAGCCGTGTTTCGGGCCGATGAAGATAATCCCTTCGTCTTCGAGTCGGCGCGCGAAGGCTTCGTTTTCCGAGAGGAAGCCGTAGCCGGGATGCACCGCTTGCGCGCCGGTTTGCTTGCAGGCGGCGATGATTTTGTCCATAGCCAGATACGAGTCTTTGGACGGCGTCGCGCCGATGCACACGGCTTCGTCGGCGAGGCTGACGTGGCGCGCGTCGCGGTCGGCGTCCGAGTAGACGGCGACGGTTTTGATGCCCATTTTGCGGGCGGTTTTGATAACGCGGCAGGCGATTTCGCCGCGGTTGGCGATGAGTATCTTTTTAAACATGGCGATCCTAGGAAAAGCGGCTGTCCACGAAATACACGAAAAGCACGAAAAGAGTCGGCCAGTGGCGACCGGCGGTATGCTCGCTCTATCGGGGGCGAAATCTGCGCGAGCATTTTTTCGTGTCTTTCGTGCTTTTCGTGGACAAAGGGGTCGAGGGTTTACAGCTGAATATTGCCGTGCTTGCGCCACGGGTTTTCGATTTTCTTGCCGCGCAGCATTGCGAGACTGCGGCAGATGCGTTTGCGCGTTTCGTGCGGCATGATGACGTCGTCGATGAAGCCGCGCGCGCCGGCGACGAAGGGGTTGGCGAACTTGGCTTTGTATTCGGCTTCGCGCGCGGCGACTTTTTCCGGGTCGTTCTTTTCTTCGCGGAAGATGATTTCGACCGCGCCTTTGGGTCCCATGACGGCGATTTCGGCCGACGGCCAGGCGAAGTTGACGTCGCCGCGCAGGT
>DATETD010000021.1:0-8118 GCA_035283885.1 Rhodocyclaceae bacterium | reverse complement strand
GCAGTGCTGCATAGTCTCGCCGCCGCGCTCGGCCCGTGGGCCTTGAGTCATCCGTCGCGCTGGGTCGCGCGTAATGCATTGACCGATTTCGCTTGGCATGCCGCGCAACGCGAGCGCCTGCACGCCGCCGCCGCACGACTCGACGTACTGCTCGATATGCGCTTCGCCACCGGCGAACAAGGCGGCGCCGGAACCGCCTTGTTCCGTTACCGCACCACGCCGCATGCCGCCGACTGGCAGGCGGCGCTGGCGCAACGCGGCGTCTTAGTGCGCCATTTTGCCGAACCTGCCGCCTTACGCTTCGGCTTGCCTGCAAGCGAAGTCGATTGGCGGCGCTTAACCGATCGTTTAAAGGGTATTGTCGTATGAATTCGAGCAAAGCAGTTGTCCACGAAAAACACAAAAAGCACGAAAATAATCAAGAACATGCAATTCTCTTGGCGTTCGCCCGTCGGATGAGCGAGACTCCACTACAGCAAAGTTTTTGTTCGTGTCTTTCGTGCTTTTCGTGGACAAGATTCGGACTTATTGCGTTATCGCTAGTCGTCGTTTTCGGCGCAAACGGCGTGCGCGCCGAAGTGTCGGTACAAGACGATAGCGGCGCGACGCTACGGCTTAAAGAACCCGCGCGGCGTATCGTCAGCCTGGCGCCGCATGTCACCGAAACGCTCTACGCCGCGGGCGCCGGCGCGCAACTGGTCGGCGCGGTCGACTACAGCGATTACCCCGAGGCGGCGAAGCGCGTGGCGCGCATCGGCGGCTATTCCAAGCTCGACCTCGAAACCATCGTCGCGCTAAAGCCGGATCTGGCGATCGGCTGGGCCAGCGGCAATCTGCCCGCGCATATCGCCAAACTGCGCGCGCTCGGCATTCCGGTGTATTTGACGCAACCCGCGCGCATCGACGACATCGCCAACGACCTCGAGCGCTTCGGCGAAATCGCCGGCACGCAAACTACGGCGCGCGCCGCCGCCGCGAGCTTCCGCACACGCCTGCAGGAGCTGCGCAGCCGCTACGGCGCACGGCCCAAATTGCGCGTTTTCTACCAAATCTGGAAGCAGCCGCTCATGACGGTGGGCAGCGGGCAAATCATCGGCGATGCGATCCGTTTATGCGGCGGCGAAAACGTGTTCGGCGACGTCAACACGCTCGCGCCCAAGGTCACGGTCGAAGCGGTGCTCGCCGCCAACCCCGAGGTTATCGTCGCCAGCGGCATGGGCGAAGCTCGCCCCGACTGGCTCGACGACTGGCGGCAATGGAACTCGATGACTGCGGTGAAGCGCGACAATCTGTTCTTTATCCCGCCCGATTTGATCCAGCGCCACACGCCGCGCATCGTCGAGGGCACGGAAAGTTTGTGCAAGCAGCTCGAAACGGCGAGAGCGCGGATGGGAAAGTCTTGAGCCGTCGCGCCAGCGCCGAGTTTTCGAAAGCGGAATGACTACCGAAGGTGCATCGTCGAGTGGCCTGGGCAGCGGAGCGAAGGCGACCCAAACCCAATCAGCGCGCCATTGTTCCAGAGATCGCGAACCGGGTCGTGCGTAGCCACTCCTCGACCTCACCCGGCAAAATTCGGCCCAATCGCCCTTGCCGAAGCAGGCCGTCGTCACGCTATACTCGACCGCCCATAAACGAGTCAGGATCGATTGCGATGATCAACCCGAAAACCCTTGAAGAGATGGCGGCGCGCGTCGCCGGTTTGCTGGCGCAAGCGCCGGTGGCGGATATCGAGAAGAACCTGCGCGCCATGCTGGCCGGTGCGTTCGCCAAGATGGATTTGGTGACGCGCGAAGAATTCGATGTGCAGCGCGAGGTGCTGATGCGCACGCGCGAGCATCTGACGCAACTCGAAGCGCGCGTCGCGGCGCTCGAAGGGGCCGAGGCCGACAAGAAACGCGCATTGAGCGCGACGTCCAACACGTAAGACCGGGCCGCTCGATCTTCGCCGATGTCGCTTGCCGTTTTGCGTTCGCGCGCGCTGGCCGGACTGGCGGCGCCCGAAGTTACGGTCGAAGTCCATCTGGCCGCCGGTTTGCCGTCGTTCGCCTTGGTCGGCTTGCCCGACACCGAGGTTAAAGAGGCGCGCGACCGCGTGCGCGCCGCGATCCAAAATTGCGGCTTCGAATTCCCGCAGCGCCGCATCACCGCCAATCTCGCGCCCGCCGATCTGCCGAAGGAGTCGGGACGCTTCGATTTGCCGATCGCGCTCGGCATCCTGATCGCTTCGGGACAGATTCGCGTCGCCGCCGCCGCACTCGATGGCTATGAATTCGCCGGCGAACTGGCCTTGTCGGGCGAATTGCGCGCGATCCACGGCAGCTTGGCGATGTGCGCGGCGATCTTACGTTCCAGCCGCGAGGATGCGGCGACGCGCTCCTTCGTCTTGCCGTGCGCCAATGCCGCCGAAGCCGCGTTGATCGGCGGTTTGAGCATCCTGCCGGCCAAAAACCTGCTGCATGTCTGCGCGCATTTGTTGGAGCGCGAGATCATCGCGCCTTACGCCGTCGCGCCAGTGCCGACTTTTCGCGATTACCCCGATCTGAGCGAGGTTAAAGGCCAAGCTCCGGCCAAACGCGTGCTTGAAATCGCCGCCGCCGGCGGGCATAGCCTGCTGTTGAGCGGCCCGCCCGGTGCGGGCAAGTCGATGCTGGCGCAACGCCTGCCGGGACTATTGCCGCCGATGACGTCCGTCGAGGCGCTCGAAAGCGCGGCGCTGCATTCGCTCGCCGGTTGCTTCAAATTGGAGCACTGGGCGCAACGCCCGTTTCGCGCGCCGCATCATTCGGCTTCGGCGGCGGCCTTGGTCGGCGGCGGCGCCACGCCGCGTCCCGGCGAAATCTCATTGGCCCATCATGGCGCGTTGTTTCTCGACGAGTTGCCGGAATTCGGTCGCGGCGTGCTCGAAGCCTTGCGCGAACCTTTGGAAACCGGCCATATCCATATCGCGCGCGCGACGCAACGCGCCGAATTTCCGGCGCGTTTTCAATTGATTGCGGAGATGAATCCCTGCCCGTGCGGCTGGTTGGCCCATCCTTCGGGCCGCTGCCGCTGCACGCCGGATCAAGTCGCGCGTTATCGCGGCAAGCTATCCGGCCCGCTCTTGGATCGCATCGATTTGATGCTGGACGTGCCGGCGGTGGATCAACGCGAACTGAGTTCGCGCACTCCGGGCGAATCGTCCGCGACGGTGCGCGCTCGCGTCGGCGCGTGCCGTGCGCTGCAATTGCAACGCCAAGGCAAGGCCAACGCCGCCTTGAGTCCCAAGGAAATCGAGCGTTACGCCGAACCCGACGCCGCCGGTTTGCAGTTGCTGCACCAAGCGATGAGTCGACTCGGCCTGTCGGCGCGCGCTTATCATCGCGTGCTCAAAGTGGCGCGCACCGTCGCCGACCTCGCCGGTGCCGCTCAAAGCGACAGCGCGCATATCGCCGAGGCGATACATTATCGCCGTGGATTGGGAATTTGAACGTATCATCGTACTTCGCTTGCACTTGGCGATTCAATCGTACAATGCCGAAAATCTTTGTGGAGGGAAATCCGTGGCCCCTGTATCCAAAAACCCCAGCAGCGATGGCGCAGCCATCCCCATTCCCGGTTATTTGATCGGCGTCTATGAATGGGCCTACGTCACGCCGCGCGCGGTAAAAACCTTCGAGCGACAGTGGTTGGTCAATCTGATCCTCTGGGGCAATTTCAACCGCCTGCGCGACTGCGCGCTCGACGCCCTCGGCCACGACTTGCCAGGACAGACGCTGCAAATCGCCTGCGTCTATGGCGATTTGACGACGCGCTTGGCGCAACGGCATGCGCCCTCGGGCAAACTCGACGTGATCGACGTGCTGCCGATCCAATTGGAAAATTTGCAACGCAAACTCCAGGCGCAAAGCACTGGCTCGATTGCGGTGAATACGCTGCTCGGCGACAGCTCGGCGATGAAGCTCGCGACGGCGAGTTACGACCGCGCATTGCTGTTCTTCCTGCTGCACGAGCAGCCCGAAGAGGTGCGGCGCAAGACGCTGGCCGAAGCCTGGCGCGTGGTCAAACCCGGCGGCAAACTGGTGATCGTCGATTACCACCGCCCCGCCGCGCTGCATCCGCTACGATTGACGATGCACGCCGTGCTGAAATATCTGGAACCGTTCGCGCTCGACCTATGGCGGCATCAGGTCGCCGAGTGGTTTCCGCCCGACGTCGCGCCGGCCTCGTTCGAACAACGCACCCTGTTCGGCGGCCTGTACCAAATCATCGAAATTACGCGCTAATCCGCACGGTCGCCGCATGCCGAGCTTCAATGCTGCGCCGTCGGCATCCGTCCCGCCAGCGCCGACTTTCGCCGCCCGTTACGCTGCCGGTTACGATGTTGACGCCTTGGGGCAAGTGTTCACGCCCGACAGCGTGGTCGCGGCGATGCTGGCGTTGCGACGCAATCGCGGCAGAACGCTGGAGCCGTCGTGCGGCGACGGCGCGTTTTCTCGTCATATTCCGAACTGCGTGGCGCTCGAACTGGATGCGGCGCATGCGCCCGCCGCGTGCCTGATTCAGGATTTCTTCGCCTATCCGATCGACGAAAAATTCGACACCGTCATCGGCAATCCGCCGTATGTCCGCTATCGGGACATCCTGCCCGGCACGCGCGCCTTGCTGCGCTCCAAGTTGTTCGACGCGCGCTCGAATCTCTACCTGTTTTTCATCGAAAAGGCGATTCGTCATCTGGTTGACGGCGGCGAACTGATCTTCGTCACGCCGCGCGATTTCCTCAAGGCCACATCTAGCGTTCAGCTCAATCGTTGGCTGCTCCAGCAAGGCGCAATCACCGACGCGATCGAACTCGGCGACGCCAGGGTATTCTGCGACGCCGACCCTAACTGCTTGATTTGGCGTTTCGAAAAAGGCAATTTCACGCGGCTGACGCGCTATGCCGAAATCGGCGTCAAGGACGATCTGGAGGCGAAGCTGGCGCAACCGAAGTGGGAGCAACGCCATTGCGTCGAATGCGCCGGACATTTGATGTTCGCCCGCGACGACTATCCGCTACGGTTAAGCGATATCGCTCGAGTCAAAGTCGGCGCCGTCTCCGGCGCGGACGAAATCTATGCCGACGAAACTCATGGCAACCGCGATTTCGTCTGCGCCGCCACCGCCAAAACCGGGCAGACGCGCCGTATGATCTGGGTCGAAAAAAACGCTCCCGCGCCGGCCCGGCTGGAACCGCATAAGCCGCGCCTGATCGCGCGCGGCATACGCGCCTTCGACGAAAACAACTGGTGGCACTGGGGGCGCGGCTACCCGCAAACCCAAGCGCCGCGCGTCTATGTGAACGGCAAAACCCGTCAAGATAAACCGTTTTTCCTGCACGCCTGCAAACATTTCGACGGCGCGGTGTTGGCGATCTTCCCGCATAACCAGGCCATCGATATGCGAAAATTCCGCGACGCATTGAACGCCGTCGCCTGGGACGAACTGGGCTTCGTCTGCGACGGACGCTTCTTGTTTAGCCAACGCAGCCTCGAAAATGCGCCCTTGCCCGAGCGATTCGCCGCATTCCGTCCGGCTTCCCTTTGAACTTCATCGAGCTACGACCCACACTATGGATTACAAAATCATCCCCGTCACGCCGTTCGAACAAAACTGCACGCTACTATGGTGCGCCGCAACGATGAAAGGCGCATTTGTCGATCCGGGCGGCGATATCGACCGGCTCACCGCCGCCGCGGCCAAACATGGCGTGCAGATCGAGAAATTATTATTGACGCATGGCCATATCGACCACGCGGGCGCAGCGGGCGAATTGGCGCAGCGCCTGGGCGTACCGATCGAAGGCCCGCAACGCGAGGAAAGTTTCTGGATCGACCAACTGCCGATGCAAAGCCGCAGCTTCGGTTTCGCGCCGGTGAGCGCTTTCACGCCCGACCGCTGGCTCGAAGACGGCGATACCGTGAAAGTCGGCACGCTCGAATTGCAAGTGCTGCACACGCCGGGCCATACGCCGGGACATGTGGTTTTCTATCATACGCCGAGCAAATTGGCGCTGGTCGGCGACGTACTGTTCGCGGGTTCGATCGGCCGCACCGATTTCCCGCGCGGCAGCTACCAAAGCTTGATCGATGCGATCCGCGGCAAACTCTGGCCGCTCGGCGACGATGTGAAATTCATTCCCGGCCATGGCCCGATGTCGACCTTCGGCAAGGAGCGGCGCGATAACCCGTTTGTCGGCGACGATGTCTAACGATGTCGCTGCGCAATCCCGGCAATAATCCGAAGCGGCGCGCGCTTGCTGCGCATGGTGCGCTACGTCGGCAGCGGTCATCATAAACGACACCCGGCGGACTACGGCTTCGGGCGCGCCAATCCCAGGCCGACGAAGTCTTTATGCGATGCCAGGCGACCGATCGCCCTGGCGGAAGCGCAGAAGCTTATCGCGAGCGGCGTCGAAAAAAACTGTTCAGATCGCCGCAAGAAGACGGATTGCCCAAATACATTTGGAGCCTCTCGGCGCATGGCGAGGTCTTCGAGGCGAAAACGCATCCCAATACTCCTGGCGAATATCATGGCTATCTGTAACGACCTGCATTTGAAAATGGTCAGGCCTGCATTCAGCGCAACACCTTGGGCACTGTCATCAAGAGTGAGCAAGCAGCTTGCCGAATAAATTACTCAGGTAACCAAGCTCCGGCCAAAACTTCATCCGGTATAGCCCAGAGGCATTCTTCGGGGAAGCAGTCCAATCCCGTTTCATTAACCGCTTGAGCAATAGCACGCGCCCACACCATGTCTAGCCAACGAGGTTCTTGCAATTTTGGCGCAAGACTCGGTGACTCCTCCAAGGCATAGCTAATTTCCTTACGTTGAGCTGTAATTGTCTTTTCCCAACTAGCACCTCTACGTTCAGGCTGATACACCCACTTAAGCAGATGGGCAAGCAGTACAACCATGCGACTTGCCAACTCGCGTTGTTCACTTTTGCCCACGTCTTCAATCTCCTCGGCAATATGCTCAACATCCAACAAATGAAAACGACCAGCACGTAGCAAGCGTGCTTGCTCGTTCGCCCAAGCATTAATGTCTCGATCATAAGCTTGCATAACTAACCTCCCGCGTATTCACGCTCTTCGCCTTCCTTACGAATAAACACTTCCCTTGTGGATTCCGGGAACCGGAATTGCAGTGGAATCGTGACAATCTGGACTCGATTATTCTTGCCAACTCTTGCCGTAGCTTGTTGCATCGTAGCTCTCCATGTAATGCCATGTGTCATGGTGGACGGCTCACCTAACCTATATTATTTCGTTACACTGTAACATTTATCGGGTCTGCCAAAATTTCAACGCGCACTATCGCGTTTATCTGGTCAATTTTCGTCGCGCGTCAACAGAAGAGTTGCGCATATGATTTATGCTGTATAGACCGGCAGACGAGGCTGCATGTTATATGCATAATATGGGGTGGCGCTCTCCTTTACTATAGTTCTGCCACATGCGGAAATACACGCTTTCAAGGTTGTCGGCAAATTTTTTCATGTCGAATAGCGGTGAGGTCTTCGCATTCATAGCGAGTCGGTTTCTATACATTTCGAGTCGTTGCGGGTTTCTGGCTAAGGCGAGCGCCAAATCGAGATAGTTTTCGCGAGTCGATGCGATAAGATCGTCCAAACCTGCGGAGTGCAACAAGCTAGCTCCTACGCGCCCGGCAAATGTGTCGCCAAGCAACGCGATCATAGGAACGCCTGCGCGTAGCGTGTCGATTCCCGTGGAGTGCGAGTTATATGGGAACGTGTCCAGAGCGAGATCCGCCACTTGGATGCGCGCCAGATGATCGGCATGACTTTTGAGTCTGCCAGCAAATATGAGGCGCTCCCAATCGATATTGCGTTTCGAAAGTTCGTCTCGCAGGTGTCCAGCGGCAGTATCACCAGGATGGCTCAACCATAAGATGCTTCCTTCGATTTGTTGCAGCAGGTTTGCCCACACATCAAAGACATCGGGATTATATTTGTAGCTGTTATTGAAGGAACAGAATACCAGCCCTTCCTCGGGAAGGCCTGCTGCGGCACGCGAAGGCGGCGGCGGGATGATTTGCGTGGTGTCTGCGGGCAGGTAGCAGTCGGGCATCTGGGCGATC
>DATETD010000020.1:0-5415 GCA_035283885.1 Rhodocyclaceae bacterium | reverse complement strand
CATGGCGCGCATGGCAAAGACGTTACCCTCCAGCGTCATGGTCGCGACATCGCCGGAATAACTCAATGTCGCGCCTTGCAACAACAGGCTATCGTTCAAGAATTCCACGGACTTCCACTGCCCATCCGTACCCAATAGTTGCGCCTGCCCCTTAGTCGCCGTCGTCGTGGCGCCGATCGACGCGTCAAGCGTGAGTTTTATCGTCGGCGTCAATGTCGTCGTGGTTACGGTCAACGTCGAGGTCGCCGACGAGGCGGTTGTCGAGGTGGTTGAGGTCGACGTCGTCGCAGTCGCGGCGGAAATTTTGGTTTGGCTATAGGTACCGTCGCTTTGACCTTGCAAGGAATAGACCCCGGCGTCCAGCAGGCTTTTAACGCTCTGCGTCTTAGGCTCGGTCGTTTGCGTCAATTGTGCCAAAATCATGGCGGACTGCTGCAAATTATCGCCAATATAGTGAGCCTTCAAGCTATCGCCTTTGGTGCTGACCGCCGCCTGCACCGCTTTCAGATCGTCGGGCTTGCTGCTGGCCGCATCTGCCAAAGTCGCCGCACTGGCGACGAACTTGTCGAGATTACCCAGCACGTTATTGACGCTCAACTCGAACAGTCGCGCCTTATTCGCTGCCGACGGTTCGGTTCCCATTGTCCCTTTGACACCGTCCAAGGCTTTGCCGAGCGCATTCGCCAGCAAGCGCGACAGCTTATGCGCTTTTTTACTTTCGCTAAACGTGCTGCTCACCCCCAGTTTTTCGTCGCCGATGTAATCGGCGAACAAGCTGATGTCGCTGGTCAGCCCCAGCTTGATCTTGATATCCGCTTCGGCCTCGGCCAGCGTCAAGGACGGATTGGTGCGCATATGCATATCGACCAAGGTGCTCAGCGGCGAAATGAATGTAGACTTGCCGGGCGGCGACGACAGATAGTATTCGTTCGGCACCAAGGTGCTGACGGTCGCGCCCTCGCCGCTGACCACGTCCGCATCCTTGGCGGTTTTCTGCACCGCGACCAGCACGCGGTATTTGCTCGCATCGGTCGCCGGAACCCCCGTTAAGGTGAATGCGCCGGTCGAACTGGTGGCGGCGACCGGCTCGCCGGAATCCAGCACTCCGTTCGCGTTCCGGTCGAAAAACACCACAGCGCCCTCGACATAGCCATCCGCCACCACGCCGCTGAGCGGTTGCGATTGCGTGGTGGTCGTCGTGCTGCTCGTAGTCGTATCTTCATCCCCACTGGTTCCTCCCGACAGACAGCCCGTCAGAAGCAGCGACGCCAGCAAACACACAGTCGAACCCAGAACGCGAGAATTCATTTTATCCAGTCCAATCAAGCGAAAAGCCGCATTTTAACAGAGCGCATCGAACGATCCCGTGCGTTGCAACGAATCCTTGCAATGAATACAGCTTATGCGATCTTGCAAACGCATCCCACCGATCCGTCGCGCCAAAGCCGACTTTCGCGGCAACGACTAGTTCTTTCGAACTAGTTCTCGCCGCCTTGCAGGCGCCGTCTCCCTCCTCCTTTTGCCTAGCCGCCCCCCATCCTCGGACGAGTAGATACTCGCCACGCACTTCTTTAGACTGCCGCTACCCAAAGTGCACTACAGGAGGCCTTATGGCAACGCAAAAATATAAAGCTTGGTCGGTGGTCGTCGCCAGCACACTCGCCTTTACGGTGTGCTTCATGATCTGGATGATGTTCGCGGTGATCGGCATCCCGATCAAAAAAACCCTAGACCTCAACGAAACCCAGTTCGGCATTCTGGTCGCGATGCCGGTGCTCACCGGCTCGCTGATTCGCTTGCCGCTCGGCATGTTGACCGACAAATTCGGCGGTCGCATCGTGTTTTTCGTGTTGATGCTATCGACCGTGATACCGATTTATCTGATCTCTTACGGCACGGCGTATTGGCATTATCTGGTGACCGGTCTGTTCGTCGGCGTCGCAGGCGGTTCATTTACGGTTGGGATTTCCTACTGCGCGCGCTGGTTTCCGAAGAATCAGCAAGGCACGGCGATGGGCATCTTCGGCGCGGGCAATTCCGGCGCGGCGGTGACCAAAATCGTCGCGCCCAGCATCGTTTTGGCCTACGGCTGGACCATGGTGCCGCAGTTCTATGCCGCATTGATGCTCGGCACCGCGATCCTGTTTTGGCTCACCACCTACGACGACCCCAGCCATACGGTCGGCAAGAACGTCACCGTCGCCGAGCAACTCGCCGCACTCAAAGATCCGCGCGTCTGGAAATACTGCCAGTACTATTCCATCGTTTTCGGCGGTTATGTTGCGATGTCGCTGTGGATGACCAAATACTATGTCGCCGAATACGGCTTCGATATCAAGAACGCCGCCTTCCTCGCCGCGTGCTTCTCCCTGCCCGGCGGCGTATTGCGTGCGCTCGGCGGTTGGCTGTCGGATAAATACGGCGCGCATAGCGTGACCTGGTGGGTGCTGTGGCTGTCGTGGATTTGCCTGTTCGTTCTGTCCTATCCGCAAACCGACCTGACCGTCACGACGGTGAAAGGCCCGCTGACGTTTCATCTCGGCCTGGATGTCTGGGTATTCACCGCCTTGATGTTCGTGATGGGCATCGCCTGGGCGGTCGGCAAGGCCTCGGTGTTCAAATACATCTCCGATGATTTCCCTACTAATATTGGGGTAATATCCGGCATCGTCGGTCTGGCCGGCGGCATGGGCGGTTTCCTGTTGCCGATCATGTTCGGCGCGCTGGTGGATCTAACCGGCGTGCGTTCCAGTTGCTTCATGCTGATGTTCGGCGTGGTGTGGGTGTCCTTGATCTGGATGTACTGGACCGAAGTGCGCCGCATGGATCTGATGCACGAAAAGCACGCTTACGCCGCCGACCCGATGGAATAGGAATTTCAATGACTTACACATACACAAGGAGAGAACAATGAATGCACGCTCGTCCCCTGCGACATCGTCATCCGGTGCGGATATTGCGCACTGGAATGTCGAAGACAATGCTTTTTGGGAAAATACCGGCAAATCCATTGCCAACCGCAATCTGTGGATTTCGATTCCCAGCCTGCTGTGCGGTTTCGCCGTCTGGTTGATGTGGGGCATCATCACGGTGCAAATGCTGAATCTCGGCTTTCCGTTCAAGCCTGCCGAATTATTTACGCTGACTGCGATTTCGGGCTTGTCGGGTGCAACCTTGCGCATTCCGGCTTCGTTCTTCATCCGCTTGGCCGGTGGGCGCAATACGATTTTCCTCACCACCGCGCTGTTGATGATTCCGGCGATCGGCACCGGCCTCGCCTTGCAGGACAAGGCGACGCCCTTATGGACCTTCCAGTTGCTCGCCTTGCTCTCGGGCATCGGCGGCGGCAACTTCGCTTGCTCGATGTCGAATATCAGCACTTTCTTCCCCAAGCGCTTGCAAGGCACGGCGCTGGGTTTGAACGCCGGCCTCGGTAACTTCGGCGTCACCACAATGCAAATCCTGATTCCTCTCGTCATGACCGCCGGAATTTTCGGCGCCTTGGCCGGTGGTTCGATGGAACTGGTCAAGGATAGCGGCTGGATCTTCGGCAAGATTCTCGCCGGCACGCCGACTTTTATCCAGAACGCCGGCTTCGTCTGGCTATTGCTGTTGGTTCCCTTGGCGTTTTTCGGCTTCTTCGGCATGAACAATCTACTGCCGATCACGCCGAATTCGGGCGGCACGATCTTCGCGTTCGTTAAGGTGCTGTATCTGTACTCTCTGGCGCTGGCGACGGCGTTGCTGGGCCTATATCTGTATCTGCCCGCACCGACCGGCCTGGGCTTGCTGAATATGTGGGTGGCCTTACCGCTAATCATGGTCGGCACCTTGTTTCTGATGAAGCTCGCCGCCTTCGGCGAAATGAAGGGCAATATCGCCAAACAGTTCGAAATCTTCAAGAACAAACACACCTGGTCGATGACGGCGTTGTACATCGTCACCTTCGGTTCGTTTATCGGCTTCTCGATGGCGCTGCCGCTGTCGATCACCGTGATCTTCGGCGTGCAGCACATCCCCGACGCCAACGGCATCATGCAGCACACCTTGAAGAATCCGAACGCGCCTTCGGCCTTGACCTATGCCTGGATCGGCCCCTTCGTCGGCGCTTTGATCCGTCCGGTCGGCGGCTGGATTTCGGACAAAGTCGGCGGCTCTATCGTCACGCAAATCATCTCCGCCGTGATGGTGGTCGCCTCCGCCGCGGTCGGCTATGTGATGCTGTTGGCCTATCGTTCGCCGACGCCCGAAGCCTATTTCACGGTGTTCATGGTGTTGTTCGTGGTGTTGTTCGCCGCCAGCGGCATCGGCAACGGCTCGACCTTCCGCACCATCGGCGTGATCTTCGACCGCCTGCAAGCCGGCCCGGTGCTCGGTTGGACCTCGGCGGCGGCGGCGTATGGCGCGTTCATCGCCCCGGTGATTATCGGCGAGCAGATCAAAGCCGGCACGCCCGAGTACTCGATGTACGGTTTCGCCGTCTTCTATGCTGTGTGCTTGGTCATCAACTGGTGGTTCTACCTGCGCGCCAACGCCTACGTCAAAAACCCCTAACTCGATATCCGTCGCGCCGGCGCCGACTTTTACCTCGGCCTTGGCGCGTTCGACTTCCGCAACGAATCCTTGAATAAACGGAGCCTCTCATGAGTCATACCCTCGACCGACTGAAATTTTTCGAGCGCATCAAATCCACCTTCTCCGACGGCCACGGCATCGTTACCGACGAAGACCGCAAATGGGAAGACGTCTATCGCCATCGCTGGCAACACGACAAAGTCGTGCGCTCGACGCATGGCGTGAACTGCACCGGCGGCTGTTCCTGGAAGATTTTCGTCAAGAACGGCCTCGTGGCGTTCGAAATGCAGCAGACCGACTACCCGCGCACGCGCGAAGATCTGCCGAACCACGAACCGCGCGGCTGCCAGCGCGGCGCCTCGTTCTCGTGGTATCTGTATTCGCCGCACCGCATCAAGCATCCGATGATACGCGGACGCTTGCTCGACCTATACCGCGCCGAACGCGCGCTGGGTAAAGACCCGGTTGACGCTTGGGCGGCGATTCAAGCCGACAACAATAAACGCCAGAAATACGTCGCCGTACGCGGTCTCGGCGGCTTCGTGCGCACTAACTGGAGCGAAATCACCGAAATCATCGCCGCCGCCAACGTCTACACCATCAAGAAACACGGCCCGGATCGCATCTTCGGCTTCTCGCCGATCCCGGCGATGTCGATGATCTCTTACGCCGCCGGCTCGCGTTACCTGTCGCTGATCGGCGGCGTGTGCCTGAGCTTCTACGACTGGTATTGCGATCTGCCCGCCGCGAGTCCGCAAACCTGGGGCGAACAGACCGACGTGCCCGAGGCCGCCGACTGGTACAACTCGACTTACATCATCATCACCGGCGCCAACCTGC
>DATETD010000019.1:0-3043 GCA_035283885.1 Rhodocyclaceae bacterium | reverse complement strand
TTTTGACTTCCGCATCCATGACGATAGGCGTTCCCCATTCGCGCGTGGTTTCGCCGGGCCATTTATTGGTGGCGTCGATGCCCATTTTGCTGCCGAGTCCGGCGACCGGCGAGGCGAAATCCAAGTAATCGATCGGCGTGTTTTCGGCGATCAGCGTATCGCGCGCGGCGTCGACGCGCGTGGTCATCGCCCAAATCACCTCTTTCCACTCGCGCACATCGACATCGTCGTCGACGACGATAATGAATTTGGTGTACATGAATTGGCGCAGGAAGCTCCAGATGCCGAACATCACGCGTTTGGCATGGCCTGGGTATTGTTTTTTAATACTGGCGACGGCCAGGCGGTAAGAGCAGCCTTCGGGCGGCAGATAGAAATCGGTAATTTCGGGGAATTGCTTTTGCAATAAGGGCACGAAGACTTCGTTGAGCGCTACGCCGAGCATCGCCGGTTCGTCGGGCGGTTTGCCGGTGTAGGTGGAGTGGTAGATCGGATTGCGCCGCATCGTGATGCGTTCGATAGTGAACACCGGGAATTCGGCGACTTCGTTGTAATAGCCGGTATGGTCGCCATACGGGCCTTCGGGTGCGGTGTCGCGCGGGTGGATCACGCCTTCGAGCACGATTTCGGCGGCGGCCGGCACTTGCAAGTCGGAGCCGATGCAATCGACCAGTTCGGTTTTGCTGCCGCGCAGCAGGCCGGCGAATTGATATTCCGAGAGCGAATCCGGCACCGGGGTGACGGCGGCGAGGATCGTGGCCGGGTCGCAGCCTAGCACTACGGCGAGCGGGAAAGGTTGGTCCGGAAAGGCTTGGCAATGTTCGCGATAATCGAGCGCGCCGCCGCGATGGGCCAGCCAGCGCATGATGACGCGGTTGCGTCCGATCACCTGCTGACGGTAGATGCCGAGGTTTTGGCGCGTGCGCGAATGGGGTAGCCCTTGCGGCCCGCGCGTGACCACCAGTCCCCAGGTGATCAAGGGCGCGGCGTCGCCGGGCCAGCAGGTTTGGATCGGCAGGCGCGCCAGATCGACGGCGTCGTTTTCCCAGACGATGGCTTGACAGGGCGCGGCGGAGGCGATCTTGGGCGACATGTTCAATACTTGCTTCATGACGGGCCATTTATTCCAGGCGTCGCGCCAGCCTTTGGGCGGCTCGGGTTCTTTGAGGAAGGCCAACAGTTTGCCGACGTCGCGCAGCCGGGCTTGCCAGTTGCCGCTCGATTCGGCGCTCTCGTCCTCGGCGATCGCCAGCGCGACGCGCTGCGGCGTGCCGAAGAGATTGGCGAGCACCGGGATGGCGTGTCCTTTGACGTTTTCGAACAACAAGGCCGGTCCGCCGGCGCGCAGTACGCGGTCGGCGATTTCGGTCATTTCGAGATGCGGATCGACTACGGCGGTGATGCGATGCAGCTCACCCTGTCGTTCGAGTTGGGCGATGAAATCGCGTAAGTCGGTATATTTCATAAGTTATACGTATAAAAATTTCAAAAGTCGGCGCTGGCGGGACGGATCAGTGGCGGAAGACGCCCGCGATATAGGCGGCCCAGTCCGACCAGCGCGTCCAGACGCCCGGCAGGTTGTAATGGCCGACGATGCCGGCGAATACGGCGGCGCCGATCCAGTTGTTGTGGCGGAACGCCTTGAAGCAGCCTTCGCGCGTGCGCTGGCGTATCAGTCCGTAATGATAGACGGCGACGGCGGCGGCCAGCAGTAAGCCGAGATAATAGGTCGGCCCGAAATGGAGCGTCCAGCCGACATAGGCATGTGCGCACAGCATGCCGAGATAGCACAACATCACGGCGGCGACATCGAAGCGACCGAAGGCGATGGCGGAACTGCGCACGCCGATTTTGAGATCGTCCTCGCGGTCGACCATGGCGTATTCGGTATCGTAGGCCAGCGCCCAGAACACGTTGGCCAACATCATCCACCCGGCGATATGGGGAATATTCTCCAGCGTGGCGCTGAACGCCATCGGAATGCCGAAGCCGAAGGCGATGCCCAGATAAGCCTGGGGGATCGCCAGAAAGCGTTTGGTGTAGGGGTAGCTGGCCGTGAGAAACAGGGCGATCAGCGACAAGCCCCAGACTTTTTTCGGCAGCGGCAGGATCAGGATAAAGGCGCACAGCGACAGCGCCGCTGCGAGCGCGAGCGCTTCGCCCGCGCCGATTTCCTGCGCCGCCAGCGGGCGTTTGCGCGTACGTTCGATATGCGGATCGATTTTGCGGTCGGCGTAGTCGTTGATGACGCAACCCGCAGAGCGCATCAGCACCGTGCCGAGAACGAAAATCCAGACGATCCAGGCGTCCGGATGGCCGCCGCTGGCGATCCATAATGCCGATAAAGTAGGCCACAGCAGCAACAGGATGCCGATAGGCTTATCCAGGCGCATCAGGCGTTCGTAAGCATCGATTCTTTGGGCAAGTTGTTTGAGTGTCATGATGATGGATAGGCGAGTGGAGGGCGGCGAGTCGATTTCCCGGCGATGATAGTCTGTGCGTGCGACCGTGCGATAGCGCTTGCCATCGTTGCCGGACTGTCGTATTTTGCCGGAAACCGTGTCGGGATTTTAGCTATGAACACATCCATAAAACGATATACTCAGGTCGAAGACCGCGAATTGCTGGTGGAATTTCGCGATGCGCTGACCGACCAAGCGGAAATTATCGAACATCACGTCGCCGAGTTGCGGCGCACCCCGGACGATTCGAGTTCGATCGCCGCCTTGTTCCGCGCGTTTCATACCATCAAGGGCGATGCGACGATCTGTCGCTACGAACTGGGCGTGAAACTCAGCCATCCGATCGAAAGCTTGCTGGCGCGTTTGCGTGCGGGAGAAGTCGCCTTCTCGCCGCTGATGGCCGAAGCGATTCTGCTGGCGTTGGATCGCCTGGAGTTGGCGGTCGAAACCATGTTGGCGGATCGCCCACGCGAACCCTTGCGTTTGGATGCTTTATTGGCGGGCTTGGATCGATTGGGAACGGAGCAGGGAGCAGGATTGGATACGAGTGCAATTGCCTTGATCGAAGCGGTGACCGGGTT
>DATETD010000018.1:0-3889 GCA_035283885.1 Rhodocyclaceae bacterium | reverse complement strand
TAAACCAGGAGAGAATACAACCAGCTACTTCACCATCAAAATCCGGCAGACTCCAGCCACCAAGGAGAGAGTGACGCTTGCTCTGGCCGTATATGCAAACTGCCAATCTGCAAGTTCATTGATATGCTCTGAAACGCTGCCGACTGCTAGGAGACTTGCGCCGCCTCGTAGGCTTTAATCTGCGCCACGAGGTCAATCCCAGATAGGCTTGACGCGCGCCCAATGCGGCGCTATGGCGACCGTTTTCCAGATCCAGCTCGTTGTTCCATCATCCGTCCTGCCAGCACCGACTTTTACGCCGCCGCTACGGGTTTAGCGCGATGCCAGGCGGCGAACATCGCCGGCAACACCAGCAGCGTCAGCAATGTCGCCACCATCAATCCGCCCATAATCGCCCAGGCCATCGGCCCCCAGAATACCGAGCGCGTTAGTGGAATCATCGCCAGTATTGCCGCCAAGGCAGTCAGCACGATAGGGCGGAAGCGCCTGACGGTGGAATCGACAATCGCCGTCCATAGCGGCGCGCCTTCCTTCCGCTCCTGTTCGATCTGCACCACCAGGATTACCGAGTTGCGAATAATCATGCCGCTCAAGGCAAATACGCCGAGCATGGCGACGAAGCCGAACGGGATGCGGAAGATCGCCATGATCGTCGCTACGCCGATCAGACCGAGCGGCGCCGTAATCAACACCAAGGCCATATGGCCGATGTTTTGCAGTTGCAGCATCAGCAGCACCATGACGACGACGCTCGTCGCCGGAATCACGGCGACGATCGACGCCTGCGATTTGCCGCTGGATTCGGCTTGGCCGCCGGTTTCGATCAGATAACCCAACGGCAACTTGGCCGAGAGTTCGTCGATGCGCGGTTGCAAGGCGGTGGTGACGTCGAGCGATTTGGCGCCGAAGACATCGCTACGCACGGTGATTGTCGGCAGGCTGTTGCGCCGCCACAGTAGGCTTTCTTCCGACTCGATGGAAAAATGCGCCACTTGCGTCAGCGGCACATGCTTGCCGTCGCGCAGATAGATCTTGGTGTCCTTGATGTTATTCAGATCGCGACGATCGGCGGCGACCAGTCGACCGACGACATCCAGGCTTTTATCGCCTTCGAGATACTGAGTGATCGAGGTGCCGGTCAGCGCCATATGCAAGGCCGCCTTGATGTCGCGCGAGCTTAGGCCCAGGCGGCGCACCTTATCCTGATCGACCTGCACGGCGACGCTTTTCAGCCGCTCGCCCCAGTCTTTGTTGGTGTTGCGGACATTGGGATGAGCGCGCATCCTTTCCGCCACCTGATCGGCGATCTCGCGCACCTTGGCGCTATCCGGGCCACTGACGCGGAATTGCACCGGATAGCCGCCACCCGGTCCGTTGGCGAGGCGATTAACCCGCCCACGCACGGAGGGGAAATCCTTTTCGAAGAGCGCCTCAAGCCGGGCGACCACCCGTTCGCGCGCGGCTTCGTCGCGGGTCATCACCATGATCTCGGCCAGATTCAGATGCGGCATCTGCACGTCCAGCGGCAGGTAGTAGCGCGGCGCGCCGCCGCCGACGAAGGAGGTGGCCGAAATTATGTCGGGGTCGTTTTGCAGATGTTTTTCGAAGGTGGCGACCTCCTGCTCGGTGGCGGCGAAGGTCGCGCCTTGCGGCAACCATAGATGCACCATCAATTCGGGGCGTTGCGAGTTGGGGAAAAATTCCATCGGCACGGCAGTGACGAACAAGGCGACCGAGCCGCAGAACGCCAGCAAGGTCGCGAGCAGCACGGCTGCGCGCTGCCGCACGCAGAAATCGACCAGACGGCGCACGCGAACATAGAGCGGACTTTGGTACACCGCCTCTTCGTCCTCATGGGCGTTCTTATGCTCCGTCAGCAATCGATGACCGATAAACGGCGTGAAGATCACCGCCACCAGCCAGGAGACGATCAAGGCGATGGCGACGACTTGAAACAGGCTGAAGCAATATTCGCCGGCGCTGGATTTGCTGAAGCCGACGGGCATAAAGCCGGCGGCGGTAATCAGCGTGCCGGTGAGCATGGGAAAGGCGGTAACGCTGTAGGCATGGGTGGCGGCGCGAAATCTATCCCAGCCTTGCTCCAGTTTCAGCGCCATCATCTCGACGGCGATAATGGCGTCGTCGACCAGCAAGCCTAAAGCGATAATCAATGCTCCCAGCGAGATGCGTTGCAATTCGATACCAAGTAGATACATGCAAAAGAAGGTGATTGCCAGCACCAGCGGGATGCTCAAGGCCACCACCAATCCGGTGCGCAAACCCAGCGAGACGAAGCTGACCGCCAGGACGATAATCACCGCCTCCAGCAGGCTGGTGGTGAATTCCTTGATCGATGCAGTGACGATGCGGGGCTGATCGGACACTGCATGAATCTCCAGCCCCAGCGGCGCGCTTTTCAGCACGCGTTGCGCGGTTTCGTTGAGTACGTGACCAAACTGGGTGATATCGACGCCGGGGCGAGTGCTGATCGCCAGACCGATGGCCGGTTTACCCTGAAAGCGCATCTTGAAGGTCGGCGGATCGATCAGGCCGCGCCGCACTTCGGCGACGTCGCCCAAGCGCAGGATGCGATTGCCGATGCTGACGCCCAATTCGCGGATGTTTTCGACCGAATCGAATTCGCCGCTGACCTTAAGACGAATGCGCTCGGCATTGGTTTCGATCACACCGGCCGGGGCGATGACATTGGTGGATTGCAAGGCGTTGGCGAATTGCGCCGGATCGAGGCCCAGGCTGGCGAGCTTGTCGGTCGAGGCTTCGACATAAATGCGTTGCGCCTGCTCGCCGACCAGATCGACGCGGCTGACGCCCGGCACGCGCAGAAACTCATTGCGCGCCGCCTTGGCCAGATCGCGTAGCTCGGGATATGATAAGCCATCGCCGGTCAGCGCATACACATTACCGAAGGTGTCGCCGAACTGGTCGTTGAAGAACGGCCCCTGTACGCCCTGCGGCAGCGTCGTTTGAATATCGGTGAGCCGATTGCGCACGGCCGTCCAGACCGCCGGGGTGCGGGTGCTGGGCACATCCTCGCGCAAGGTGATCGTGATCAGCGTCTCGCCGGGTTTGGAGTAGCTGGAGGTGAAGTCGATTTCAGGAATCTGTTGCAGCTTTTTTTCCAGCTTGTCGGTTACCTGTTCCGCGACCTCCTCTGCGCCCGCGCCGGGCCAAAAGGCTTGCACCACCATGGCTTTGATCGCAAAGTCGGGGTCTTCCTTACGCCCTAGGTTCTGGTACGAAACGATGCCCGCTATCGACATTAAAAGCAACAGGAACAGCACCATCTGCGGGTGCGTGAGCGCCCAGGCGGAGAGATTGATGTTTTTCACCGCTGCGTCCCTTGAGGCGCGGGGTTCGATGGCGCATCGGCGATCAGGACTTTCTGACCCGGATGCAGCAGCGTTACACCGGCGGTCACGATAATTTCGCCTTCTTTGACGCCGTCGATCAATGCGACGTCGTTGCCGCGCGTCGCGCCGAGCTTGACCGGACGCGGCGACACTTTCGAGCTGGCCGGATCGATCACCCACACCTGAGTCGGGCTGTTGTCTTGATGGATGGCGGTCAACGGAACCCACAGCAGCGACGGCTCGGCGGCGGCGGCGGTCACGGCTACAGCGGCGGTCATGCCCAGCCGCAAGGAGGCATCGGGCTGTTTTATCGACAAACGCGCGATATAGGTGCGTGTCGCAGCATCGGCATCGGGAGCGATCTCGCGCACCGTAGCGGCATAGCGCGAATCGGGCTTGGCCCAGAGAGCAACGGTCAATTCTTTGGCCGACCTGACCTCGTCGATGCGCGACTCGGGAATATTGATCGCCACTTCGCGCTCGCCGTCCGCCGCCAACGTCAGTACCGCCTGGCCCGG
>DATETD010000017.1:0-9002 GCA_035283885.1 Rhodocyclaceae bacterium | reverse complement strand
GCGGGGGCCGACGAAGTGTTGGTGAAATTGACCGATAAGCGCGAGTTCAAAGCCAAGGTGCTGGGCGCGGACAAGCGCACCGATGTGGCGCTGATCAAGATCGAGGCGAGCAATCTGCCGGTGGCTAAATTGGGCGATCCGATGAAGCTGAAGGTCGGCGAATGGGTGGTGGCGATCGGCTCGCCGTTCGGCTTCGAAAGCTCGGTAACCGCCGGCATCGTAAGCGCCAAAGGGCGTTCGCTGAACCAGGAAAATTATGTACCGTTCATTCAGACCGACGTGGCGATCAATCCGGGCAACTCCGGCGGGCCGTTGTTCAATATGAAAGGCGAGGTGGTCGGCATCAATTCGCAGATTTATTCGCGTTCGGGCGGCTTTATGGGGCTGGCGTTCTCGATTCCTATCGATCTGGCGATGGAAGTGCAGACCCAGTTGAAGACCAAAGGCCGGGTGACGCGCGGTCGTCTCGGCATCGCGATCCAGGAAGTGAATAAAGAATTGGCGGAATCTTTCGGTTTAAGCAAACCGCAAGGCGCTTTGGTGGCGTCGGTGGAGAAGGGCGCGGCGGCGGATAAAGCCGGGGTCGAATCGGGCGATATCGTGCTGAAATATGACGGAAAGACGGTGGCCGAGTCGGTCGATTTGCCGCGCATGGTCGGCGAGACCAAACCGGGCAGCAAGGTGCTCGTGCAGGTGTGGCGCAAGGGGCAGGCGCGCGATTTGACCGTGATGGTCGGCGAAATGCCCGATGAAGACGGCGAGACGCGCCAGGCGAAACGCGGCGGCAAATCGACCGATAGCGCCGCCAATCGTCTCGGCTTGGTGCTTGCCGTGCCGAACGCCGAACAAAAGCGCGCCCTGGGCATTTCCTCGGGTTTGATCGTCGAAGAGCTGAGAAACGCCGGCACGCGCACCGAGCTGCGTCGCGGCGACGTCATCCTCTCCTTGATCAATAAGGGTGTGCAAACCGAATTGAAATCGGTGGCGCAATTCAACGACTTGCTGGCCGAGTTCGATAAATCGGCGACGCTGACCTTATTGGTGCGGCGCGGCGAGATGCAGACCTTCGTCACCATCAAGGGGGTGGCCGAAAAGTCCAATGACAAGCTCGGCGACAAATAACGCCCCCCGGCTGCGCCTGTACAGCCGGGACTACTGTCATCTCTGCCACGATATGTTGGCCGCCTTGCAGGCGCTGCAAGGCGAAGCCGACGCGCCGCAGTTCGATATCGATGTGCTGGATACCGATTCCAATCCCGAATGGGTGAGCGCTTACGACGAGCTCGTGCCGGTGTTGACGGATGAATGCGGGCGCGAGTTGTGCCATTACTTTCTCGATGCGGCGAAAGTGCGTGAGTATTTGATGGCTTTCCGTTAAAATCCGCGCTTCGCGTTCTACTTATAAGGTGCTCGGTATTTGCAACGAGCGCCTTTTTTGTTGCCTATCTATGGATAACATCCGCAATTTTTCGATCATCGCCCATATCGACCATGGCAAATCGACCTTGGCCGATCGTTTGATTCAACGCTGCGGCGGCTTGTCCGACCGTGAAATGGAAGCGCAAGTGCTTGATTCTATGGATATCGAGCGCGAGCGTGGGATTACGATCAAGGCGCAGACCGCCTCGCTCGTCTACCGGGCGCGCGACGGCCAAACGTATAACCTGAATTTGATCGACACCCCTGGGCATGTCGATTTTTCTTACGAAGTCAGTCGCTCCTTGTCCGCCTGCGAAGGCGCTTTACTGGTGGTCGACGCCTCGCAAGGCGTCGAAGCGCAGACCGTGGCGAATTGCTACACCGCGATCGAGTTGGGCGTGGATGTGATTCCGGTGCTGAACAAGATCGATTTGCCGGCTGCCGATCCGGATAATGCGCGCCAGGAAATCGAGGATGTGATCGGCATCGACGCGACCGAAGCGGTGCTGTGTTCGGCCAAGACCGGCTTAGGCGTGGACGATATTCTCGAAGCGATTATCGCCCGCGTGCCGCCGCCGCGCGGTCGGCGCGATGCGCCGCTCAAAGCCTTGATTATCGATTCGTGGTTCGATAACTATGTCGGCGTAGTGATGCTGGTGCGCGTGGTCGATGGCGTGGTGCGGCCTAAGGACAAGATCCTGCTGATGGCGGCCGGTTCGACGCATTTATGCGAACAGGTCGGGGTGTTCACGCCGAAGTCGCTGGCGCGCGCAGAACTCGGCGCGGGCGAGGTGGGCTTCATCATCTCGGGCATCAAAGAACTCCAGGCCGCCAAAGTCGGCGATACGGTGACGACCGTCGAGCGTCGCGCCACCGAACCCTTGCCGGGTTTCAAGGAAATCAAGCCGCAGGTGTTTGCGGGGTTGTACCCGATCGAAGCCAATCAGTACGATTCCTTGCGCGATTCGCTGGAAAAGTTGCATCTGAACGACGCCTCGCTGCAATACGAGCCTGAAGTTTCGCAGGCGCTGGGCTTCGGCTTCCGTTGCGGCTTTCTCGGCTTGCTGCATATGGAGATCGTGCAGGAAAGGCTGGAGCGCGAATTCGATCAGGATTTGATCACCACCGCGCCGACGGTGATCTATCAAGTGCATCTGCGCGACGGTAGCGAGATCTTCATCGAGAATCCTTCGCGCCTGCCCGAAGTGCAGAAGATCGAGGAAATCCGCGAACCGATCATTACGACGATCATTTTCGTGCCGCAAGACTATTTGGGCGCGGTGATTACCCTGTGCGAACAGAAGCGCGGGCGGCAAATGAACCTGGCGTATCACGGTCGGCAAGTGCAGGTGACCTACGAAATGCCGATGGCCGAAGTGGTGATGGATTTCTTCGACAAGCTCAAATCGGTGTCGCGCGGCTATGCCTCGCTCGATTACGAATTCAAGGAATACCGCGCGGCGGATGTGGTCAAGCTCGATACGCTGATCAACGGCGACAAGGTCGATGCCTTGTCGATCATCGTGCATCGCGCCAATGCGGCCTACCGCGGGCGCGAACTGGCGGCGAAAATGCGCGAATTGATCCCGCGACAGATGTACGACGTGGCGATTCAGGCGGCGATCGGCTCGACCATCGTCGCACGCGAAAACGTCAAAGCGATGCGCAAGGACGTGCTCGCCAAATGTTACGGCGGCGATATTACGCGCAAGAAAAAGCTGCTCGAAAAACAAAAAGCCGGCAAGAAGCGCATGAAGCAGGTCGGTCGCGTCGAAATTCCGCAAGACGCTTTCCTCGCCGTATTGCGCGTCGGCGACAAGTAATCGATAGGGATACGGGTGTTATGAATTTTGCGTTGATTTTATTCGTTCTGGTGCTGGCGACCGGCGTCGTTTGGTGTTTCGACCATTTCTGGGCGCGCAAAAAACGCCCCGTCGGCGCCAAGGATCCTTGGTGGGTGGAATACGGCGGCAGTTTTTTCCCGGTGATACTCGCGGTCTTTTTGCTGCGCTCGTTTCTGGTCGAACCGTTCAAGATTCCCTCGGGATCGATGATACCGACCCTCTTGGTCGGCGATTTCATTTTGGTGAATAAATATACTTATGGTATTCGTTTGCCGGTGATCAACCAAAAAATCCTCGAATTGAATACGCCGCAGCGTGGCGATGTGGTGGTGTTCCGTTATCCGCCCGACCCGACTCTGGATTACATCAAGCGCGTGGTCGGCGTCGCGGGCGATACGGTCGAATACCGCAACAAGAAACTGACCGTCAATGGGAAAGAAGTGGTGCAGAAAAAGCTCGACGATTATCTCGATCGGGATCGTCTCTATTACACCCCGCGTTTCGACGAGACCTTGGGCGCGGTACAGCACCAGATTCTGGTCGAACCGGATGCACCCGGCTTTGTGCCGCAAACCGTGCGCTTCCCGAATAGCGACAAGTGCCACTACAATAGCGAGGGACTCAAATGCGAAGTGCCGACGGGACATTATTTCGTAATGGGCGATAATCGCGACAACTCGCAGGACAGTCGTTTCTGGGGCTTCGTGCCGGATGAAAATCTGGTGGGTAAGGCATTTTTCGTCTGGTTCAATTTCGGCGATTTAAAGCGCATCGGTTCGTTTCGATAGGGGGTTTGCATGAAATATCAGCGTGGAGTCAGCTTGAACGGCTTGATGATCGGCGGCGTTGTCTTTGCCATAGTGGCCTTAGGCGCGATGAAGGTGCTGCCGGACTGGATGGAGTACGGGCGCTTGAAAAAGGTCATCGCGTCGGTGGCGGCGGATTCTTCGCTCAAGGATAGCTCGGTGTCGCAGGTGCGCGTGGCGTATCAGAAGCGCGCCGAGATCGACGATATCAAGAGCGTGACTTATCAGGATATCGATATCGCCAAAGAGGGCGGCGAGTTGGTGCTTTCCTTTGCCTATTCGAAGAAAATACCCATGTTCGCTCTGGGTGGAACCAAGGTGAGCCTAGGCCTCGATTTCGAGGGAAGCACGTCGAATAAGCCGTGAAATTCTTACGTCTGGAAGCGGCGCTAGGCCACACGTTTGGCCGTCCGGACTATTTGCGGCAGGCTATGACGCATCGAAGTTATGCGAAACCGCATTACGAGCGCCTTGAATTTCTTGGGGATTCGGTGCTCAACTGCGCGATTTCCAGTGCCTTGTACCGCCGTTTTCCGGGGCTGAAAGAGGGAGAATTGTCGCGTTTGCGCGCCAATCTGGTGCGTCAGGAAACCCTGGCCGAGATCGCCGCCCGCGTATCGCTGGGCGAGTTCATTCTGTTGGGCGAGGGCGAACTGAAGTCCGGAGGCGAGCGGCGACCCTCGATTCTGGCGGATGCGCTCGAAGCGGCGATCGGCGCCATTTTTCTCGATGCCGGGTTCGACGTCGCCCAAGCGGCGGTGGAGCGCTTATATCGCGACGCCGTCGCCGCGATCGATCCTATGGTCAGCGGTAAGGATGCCAAGACGCACTTGCAGGAGATATTACAGGCGCAACGCTTTCCCGTGCCGAGTTACCGCATACTATCCACGCGCGGCGAGGCGCATGCTCAGGAATTCGAGGTCGAATGCCTGATCCCGGCGCTGAAAATTCGCAGCCTTGGCGTGGGAAGCAGTCGGCGCATTGCCGAACAGCAGGCCGCGCAACGGGCCATCGACGCCATTTCCGAAAGTAAAGCATGAGCGATCCTACGACCAACCGACCATTCCATACCGGTTTTCTCGCCATTGTCGGCCGACCGAATGTGGGCAAATCGACGCTGACCAACCGTCTGGTCGGCGCCAAGGTCAGCATCACTTCGAAAAAGGCGCAGACCACGCGCCATCAGATTCGCGGCCTGTTAACCACCGACGATGCGCAATACATTTTCGTCGACACCCCCGGTTTTCAATTGACGCACAAGAACGCCTTGAATCGACTGATGAATCGCAGCATTACGTCGACCTTTGCCGAAGTGAATGTATTGCTGTTGATCGTCGAAGCCGGGCGCTGGGGCGGCGGCGAGGACGAAATCCTGCGTATGCTGCCGACCGATCTGCCGGTGGTGTTGGTGATCAACAAGATCGACCGACTGGCCGATAAGGCCGAGTTGCTGCCGTTTATCGCGCAGGTTTCGACCCAGCACGCTTTTGCCGAAATCGTGCCCTTGTCGGCGGAAAAAGGGCATGGCGTGCCCGAATTGATGAAAGTTTTACTGCGTTTTCTGCCGGTGGCGCCGCCGCTGTTCGATGCCGACGATATTACCGATCGCTCCGAGCGCTTTATGGCGTCGGAAATTCTGCGCGAAAAACTGTTTCGCAATCTCGGCGAGGAATTGCCGTATGGCATCGCGGTCGAGATCGAACGTTTCGAGTTGGACAGCTCCGGGGGACCCAGCGAATTGCGTCGTATCCATGCCGCGATTATCGTCGATAAGGCGGCGCATAAGGCGATTGTCATCGGCAAGAGCGGGCAACGGCTGAAACGCATCGTCACCGATGCGCGTAAGGACTTGGAGGCCTTGTTCGGCGGCAAGATATGGCTGGAAACCTGGGTCAAGGTCAGAGGCGGATGGGCGGACGATGAGCGCGCGCTTAAAAGCTTGGGTTACGAGTAAAGCGGCGGCATGAAATGGCGCGAATAAGCGCCAAGCGCATCGACGCACAGCCAAGCTATATCTTGCATCAATACGCCTATAGCGAAACCAGTCTGGTGGTCGAAGTCTTCTCGCGCGATTACGGGCGCGTCGCGATGCTGGCGCGCGGCGCGCGGCGTCCGCGCTCGGTCTTGCGCGGCAGCTTGATGGCGTTCCAGCCGCTGGAATTGGACTGGTTCGGCGGCGGCGAAGTGAAGACGCTCGCCAAAGCCGAATGGCTGGGCGGCATGCCCTTGTTGACCGGACGATCGTTGTTGTTGGCGTATTACCTCAACGAATTGTTGTTGAAAATGCTGCCGCGCGAGGACGCGCATGCGTCCTTGTTTGCGGCGTATGTAGCCGCCTTGCACGCCTTGGCGCAAAGCGCCGGCACCGAGGTCGAGTTGCGCCGTTTCGAGCTTGCCTTGCTCAAGGAGTTGGGCTATGGCCTGAGTCTGGAGCGCGAAGCCGAGTCGGGCGCGGCGCTGCAACCGGAGCTGGAGTATGTGTATCGAATCGAACGCGGGCCGATATTGAAAGTCGGCGCTGGCGAGACGGATGGGGCATCGGCTGCGGCCTCGGTTGTCGGTAAAACCCTACTGGATATGGCCGCCGACGATTTTTCCGATGCGCGCACGCGGCGCGAAAGCCGACAGTTGATGCGCGAATCGATCGCGCATCATTTGGGAGACCGATCGCTGCAATCGCGGCGGATTTTTTTGGAGTTGCAGGAGCTATGAACCGAAAAAGAGCAATTGTCCACGAAATACACGAAAAGCACGAAAAGAATCAAATGCATATCGGTCTTTTGGCGCTTACTCGGCGGGTGTATGGGTTTTCGGCGCCATCGATTGCTTTTGTTCGTGTCTTTCGTGTTTTTCGTGGATAAAAGAGGTTTTTAGGATGAATATAGTATTGCCAGGGAGGGCGGCATGATTCGTTTGGGCGTGAATATCGACCATGTGGCGACGGTGCGTCAGGCGCGCCGTACTTACGAACCCGATCCGGTATGGGCGGCGACGCAAGCCCACCTCGGGGGAGCGGACGGCATCACCGTGCATTTGCGCGAAGATCGTCGGCATATACAGGATGCCGATGTGCGTCGCTTGCGCGAGCTGACGCATATCAAGCTCAATCTCGAAATGGCGGCGACCGACGAAATGGTGGGGATCGCCTGCGAGATCAAGCCGGAAATGGCGATGCTGGTGCCCGAAGGGCGTCATGAGATCACCACCGAAGGCGGCTTGGACGTCGCCGGACAGGCAGCGCGTTTGCATGACGTGATCGCGCGCCTCAAGGACGCGGGGATCGCCACCAGCGTGTTTATCGATGCCGAAGCGCATCAAATCGCCGCCGCGGCGCGGCTCGGCGTCGATGTGTGCGAGATCCATACCGGGCCGTATGCCCATGCATTTTATACGCATGGGCGCGATCCCGAGAGCGTGGCGGTGCAGGTCGAACTCGATAAAATCCGTCAGGCCGGTAAGGCGATAATCGATTCCGGTATGAAATTCAACGCCGGGCATGCGCTGAATTACGTCAATGTGCAAGCCGTGGCGGCGCTGCCCGGCGTGCGCGAACTGCATATCGGCCACGCCATCGTCAGCCGCGCGCTGTTTTGCGGCTTTAGCGAAGCGGTGCGCGAAATGAAGCGCTTGATGCGCGAGGCGGCGAAATGAGCTTAGCGAAAAATTGCCCTTTGGGGCCGTTGATGATCGATATCGCCGGTCTGGAATTGAGCGACTTGGATCGCGAACGTCTGACCCATCCTTTGGTCGGCGGCTTGATTCTGTTTGCGCGCAATTATCGCGATCCCGAACAATTGAAAGCGTTATGCGCCGAGGTTCATGCGCTGCGTGATCCGCGTTATTCGCGTTTGCCGATCGCCATCGACCATGAAGGCGGGCGGGTGCAGCGCTGCCGGCAAGGATTCACGGCGCTGCCGGCGATGCGTCGTTTGGGGCAGTTGTGGGATAAGGACGCCGATCAAGCGCGGCAGGCGGCGCTGGGCATCGGTTATCTGCTCGCCGCCGAACTGCGCGCTTGCGGCGTCGATTTTTCATTTACGCCGGTGCTCGATCTCGATTGGGGCACCAGCGCCGTGATCGGCGACCGCGCGTTTCATCGCGATCCGCAAGCCGTGACCGAGCTTGCAGGCGCCTTGATGGCCGGACTGCGCCGCGCCGGCATGCGCAGCTGCGGCAAGCATTTTCCCGGACATGGCTGGGTTGCGGCGGATTCGCATATCGCCGTACCGGTCGATCGGCGCGGCCTCGACGAAATGCAGCCCGATCTACAGCCCTATCGTCAATTGAGCCTAGACGCCGTAATGCCGGCGCATGTGATTTATCCGCAGCTGGACGATAAACCGGCGGGATTTTCGCCGTATTGGATACAGAAACTGCGCCACGAATTGGCGTTCGACGGCGCGATTTTCAGCGACGACTTATCGATGGAAGGCGCCTGCGTCGTCGGCGGCATCGTCGCGCGCGCAAATGCGGCGTGGCAGGCCGGTTGCGATGTCTTGCTGGTGTGCAATACGCCGGACGCCGTGGCGACTTTGTTGGCGGAATGGACGCCGACGCTCGATCCTGCGCGCGCCGCGCGTTTGCAACGCCTGTTGCCCGACAGCGATTGGTGCGAAGACGCCGAGTCGCAAGACTGGCGCGCGCGCGGCTTGGCGGCGGTCGAGGCTTGCGCCGCTGCTGGTTAGTTCGGTCGGCGCTTGGCTGCGGTTGATTCTTCGGGGGTAGCGCGGCGGCTGAAATATTTTGCGAAAAATCGTTACGGGTATTGATTTTGTTTTTGCTTACTGTATTGTTCTGGGCTGTGATATTGAGTCGGATCGGCGGCGTCATTTTGGGTGGTGGGGCGTTTCGGGTGGCGGTCGCTGGTTTTGCGGATTGCGGCATGGAATGATCGTTGGCGATTCAATGGCTTAGGGTGTTGTTGGGTTGCGTA
>DATETD010000016.1:0-2627 GCA_035283885.1 Rhodocyclaceae bacterium | reverse complement strand
GAGCGCTAATGCTTGCGTAGCCGAAGGCGCTCAAATGGTCGCGTAGCACCTCGTTGACGAACGATTCCTCGGTTTCGCCTTCCACATGAACTAAAAGACGCATCATGCTTAACCTTCGCCGGGGCGACCGCCGAATTCGTTCTTTTCCCAGAGTTGCCCCAAGCTGTAATCGTCCAGCCAATCGGCGAGCGCATCGCTCTCCAAACGGTGGATATCGGTGCCGCCCTCCCGGCGCTCGGCGACTAGGACATCTTCCGGTGCGAAATGATCGAGTAGTAAAGGCGATTGGGTGGATAAAATCACTTGACCCTGCGCCGATGTTTGCTTGATGAGCGCAGCTAGTATGGCGATTGCGTATGGATGCAGCCCGAGTTCAGGCTCGTCGACCAGGATCACGGAGGGGCGGAGCGCTGCGGGTTGAAGAAATAGGGTCGCCAGCGCAATGAAACGCAACGTGCCGTCGGAGAGCGCCGCCGCATTGAAGTACTGGTCTGAATTTTTATGGCGCCATGCAAGTCGGATGAATTCTTCGTTGAGCGCGTCGGGGCGCAACACGAAATCGTCGAAGAAGGGAGCCACTTTTCGCACCGTGCGACGGATTAGGCTATAGGCGTCCGGATATTTCTCTTGCAGCAAATAAAGGAATGCCGGCAGGTTGGCGCCGTCCGCGCGCAGAAAGTCGTTGTCGTGAGTTTTGGCGGTCTTACGTAAAGGCGATGTCGCGCTGGTGTCATGAACGTGGTAAAGCCGCCAGCGGTCGAGGTCTTGGCGCGGCCCATGGGAGCGTGCTTGCCGGCGGAGAGCGCGATCTTTATCCGATCCGTAGTCCGGCTCGTCGATGGGCGCGAGCATATCGTCCTGAGTCGAGATCAAGTTCAGCGAATAGTTGTCGGCGTGTCGGCGGAAGGAAACCTCCATCCGGATCGATGGGGTGACTTTCGAACCGAAATGCAGCAATCGTTCGGCGCCGCCTGTCGTGCGAACATAGTCGTTGAGTCGTCCTGCGTGAATTTCGTGCAGAAACATGAACGCGCCGATAAAGTTCGATTTGCCGGAACCATTGGCGCCGACGACGATATTGATGGGGTTGAGCGCAAGCTTCCTGATCGAGCGTATGCTTTTAAAGCCCTGGATGCTGATGTAGTCGAGTTCTTGCGTCGGCATGGTTGGATTAAGAGCGAGCTAGGCGATCGATAGAGACGAATTTTCGCGATTCTACTGTGTCGAGATGCAAAAGTCGGCGCTGGCGAGACGGATGCGGCGGATCGTAGCCGCCCGTTCAGCGCGCCCAGGGCACCGCCGGCGAACCTATCCATTGCGTTGCGGCAGGGATATCCTCGCCTTTGAGCACCAGCGTCAGCGGGCCGAGCGTCGCGCCGTCGCCGATGCGCGCGTTGTAGAGGATGGTGCTGCGCGCGCCTATCGTCACGCCGCGACCGATGGCAACTGCGCCGATTTTCATGATGCGGTCTTCGAACAGATGGGTTTGCGGGCCGCACCAGCCGTTCAGCGACGAATAATCGCCGATGCTGACGCAGTCGAATTCGGTGAAGTCGGTGGTGTCGAGGTAAATCCCTTTGCCGATTTTGCAGCCCAGCAGCCGTAAGCAGGTCGGCAACATCGGCGTGCCGCGTAAAAAGTCGACGAAATTCGGCACGGCGATCGATTCGTAGAGATTGGTGACCGCTTCGCTGAGCCAGACGAAGGGCGTCCACATCGGCGCGGCATGGGGACGATAGCGCCCCATAACCAGCCATTTGATCGCCGCGACGAACAGGAAGGAGCAGACGCCGTAGCTAAAGCCGGCGAACGACAAGGCCAGCGCGGTGTCGATGACGCGCTCGGCGGCGGCGAGCGGCATCACCAAGTCTACCGTCATGTAGCCTGCGGCGATCACGATGGCCATCGGCATGACGATGCGCAAGCCTTCGACGCCGCCGCGCGCCAAGCGGCGCAGTGCGCTTGGCTTGAAGGTCAGCGCCGGGTCGATGCCGTCGAAGCATTCGCGCGCGGGCAGGGCGAGCGGCGGATTGCCGACCCAGGTGTCGCCCGGCTGCATGCGTTGGTTGTCCGGGACTTTGGACTGCACGCCGATCAGCACGTCGTTGGGCAGCCGGCTGCCGTCGGGGACGTAAGCGCCGTTGCCGAGAAAGCTGCGGTCGCCGATGGTGGTCGGGCGCACGCTCATCCAGCCGCCTTCGATGCGTTCGTCACCGAGCATCACGCCGTCGGCGACGAAGCTATCGGCGCCGACGGTCAGCATATCGGGCACCACGCCCAAGGCGGTCGAAATTTCCGTGCCGCGACCGATGCGCGCGCCGAGCAGGCGATACCACCACGGCGCATAGACGGTCGCATACAGCCCGTGCAGCGCGAACAGGCTGGATTCCTGAATCTGATTGCCCAACCATTTGCAATAATATTCCTTGCCGTGGATAGTCCATGAACCGATCTGCATGCGCGGCAGCACCAGCCAGCGAAATGCCGCCGAGACCAACACCGTCGCCAGCACCAGCACCGCGCTGGCCGGAATCGCGAGCAAGGAGTAGCTGAAAAATGCGCCGACCGGGTCGAGATGCGTGACGAACTCGCTGAACCAGTGTTCGACCAGCCAGTCGATCAGAATA
>DATETD010000015.1:0-3710 GCA_035283885.1 Rhodocyclaceae bacterium | reverse complement strand
CAGCACCGCCTGCCGGTAAAAACGACGCGCATCGGCAGCCGCGAGATGGCGAGCAAGGTCGTGGCCGGTAGCATGCCGGATTTCTTTTTCACCACCGGCGTGGTTTCGGCCAATCAGATCGGCGATGCGGCGCGCAAGCAGAATTTGCCGTTGGTGCAGTCGGCGCCGTTTCATTCGCCGCTCGTCATCGCCAGTTGGCTGCCGATCGCCAAGATTCTCGAAGCCAACGGCATGGCCAGGCCGCTCGGAGAGAGAACCTATGGCGTCGATATGGCCAAGATGACGGCGGCGATGCTGGCGAAAACCCGTTGGAAGGAACTGAAAGACTCCGGCGGCTACGACGTCTCGCGCCGTATGTTGGTGTCGACCACCGACGTGCGGCGCAGCAATTCGGCGGCGATGTATCTGGCGCTGACGGCGTATGCCGCAAATGGCGATATGGTGACCGATCGCGCCACGGCGGCGAAATCGGCGGCGCGGCTCGCCGACCTGTTCAAAAGCCAGGGCTACCAGGAAAATTACGTCAACGGCAATTTCGACGACTATGTCAATATCGGCATCGGCAAGACGCCGATGGCGTTTATTTACGAATTCCAGATGGTGAAATACGCGCTCGATAAAAAAGGGGTCGCCGCCGATCAGGTCTTGCTGTATCCGCAGCCGACGATAGTGAATAAGGAGACTTTTCTGGCCGCGAGCGAACGCGCGCGCGCTTTGGGCGAATTGTTGAGCACCGACAAAGAATTGCAGGGAATCGCCGTGGAGTATGGTTTTCGGATCGCGGATAGTGGGGTGTTTATGCGGGCCGTGAAACCGACCGGCTTGGCGGTGGCCGAGCGCGTGGCGCAGGTCATCGACCCGCCTTCGTTCGAATTGCTGGCGGATATGATCGATGTGGTGACGCAGGAGATGACGAAATGAAGCTATGGATACGGTGGTTGTGTTGTCTATGCTTGCCGCTGCTGGCGGCCTGCGGCGAGAGCGAAACGGTAAGCAAGCCGCAGGCTGTCGCCGGCGCGCCGGTGTTCAAGGTGCTGGCGACCAGCGATTTGCGCGACGCCCAGCCGCTCGAAACGATGGTGGAGAAGGCGACCGGCGTGAAGCTGCGTTTCGCCTTCGGCGGCACGATGGAAAGCACCGAAGCGGTGCTGACCGGCAAAACCGATGCGCAGGCGGCATGGTTCGCCAATGCCAAATACCTGTTGAGCGATGCGCAAGGGCAAGCGCGCGTCAAGTTGCAGGATAAGGTGATGCTGTCGCCGATTGCAGTCGGCGTCAGCGAATCGGCAGCCCGGCAACTGGGCTGGGACGATCCGGCGGTCGCGGCCAAGGTGAGCTGGAAGACGATCACTCAGGCGGCGGCGGATGGGCGGATCAGCTATGCGCTATCGAATCCAGCGACCTCGAATCAGGGCTTTATGGCCTTGATGGGCGTGGTCGCCGCCGCGAGCGACAAAGCCGATGCGATGACGGCGGCGGATGTGGATCGCGGCGCGATCGCGCGCTTCCTCAAGGGCTACAGGCTCCCCGGCGACAATTCGACCTATCTGGCCGAGCGCTTTATCGAGCGTCAGGGCGCGTCGGTGAACACCTTCATCAACTATGAAAGCTGGTTGCTGTCGCTGAATAACGGCGGCAAATTGCGCGAGAAGCTGGTGCTGGTGTATCCGCATGAGGGCGTCGCGACGGCGGATTACCCGTTTATGCTGCTCGACGATGTGCGGCGCGAGGATTACCAAAAGGTGCTGGCCTACCTCAAAGGCGTAGAGGCGCAGACCTGGCTGGCGCGCAATACCTTGCGTCGTCCGGTCAATGCCGAAGTCGCGGCGACGCTAGGCGGACTGTTTCCCAAGGATGGCATGCGCATCGAGTTGCCGTTCTCGCCGGATCGCGCCTTGGCCGACGGTTTGATCGATGCGTATCTGAACGAATTCCGCCGCCCGATCGCCTCGGTGTTCGTGCTCGATGTCAGCGGCAGTATGCAAGGCGGCGGACGGCGCGGGCAGTTGGTCGAGGCGCTGCATTACATTGCGGGCGGCGACAACTCCTTGACCGGGCGACTGGCCAAGCTGACCGATCGCGAGCGCGTGTGGATGCTGCCGTTCTCGAATCGACCGGGCGAGATGACGTATTTCGAACTGCCCGCCGGGCGTGCGCAGGCCAAGGGGGTGCAGATGCAGCAAGACTCTCAGGCCAAGCAGCAGGTGCTGGCCGAGGTGCGCGACTACGCCGACCGGATGACGATGCATGGCGGCACGGCCTTGTACGACAGCGTACTGAAAGCGCTCAAGCATGTGCTGGAGCAGAAGGCGAGGGCACCGCACTACCAGTATTCGGTGGTGGCGTTTACCGACGGCGAAAACAATCAAGGTCGCGGCTTGGCCGAGTTCGAAGCGGCGTATGCGCAACTGCCCGAAGACGTGCGCGGCGTGCCGGTGTTCATGGTGGTGTTCGGCGAGGCGAACGAAGCCGATCTCAAACGGCTGACGACGGTGACGGGCGGCAAGACATTCGACGCGCGCAAGCTGCCGTTGTACGCCGTGTTCAAAGAAATCCGTGCGTACCAATAGAAGATAGGCTAAAGTCATGATTTGGCGATGGTTGACGAGTACCGCGAATGCGTGCGGTCTGGCGCTGGCGACGGTGGTGTTGCTGCTCAAGGGCTTGGGCTGGCTCGGCGCTTTGGCCTGGTTGCTGGCGCCGGGCGCGTATGTAATCGGCTTTATCGTCGGCGGAGTGTGGCTGGGTTTTCCGCGCTTCGGCGGGCCGAGTTGGCACGATCTCGAATTTGCCGACACCGGCGATAGCCGCGAAGCGATGGAACTGGCGTTGACGGGGGTGCGCAGTCTGGTGCGGCATAATCCCGACGATAGGCTGCCGTCCGCATTGCAACACCGGGTGCTGGCCTTATGCGACTCGCTCGCGGAATTGGCCGCGCAATTGGAGCGCAGCAAAGGCGCGCTGTCGCTGCAAGAGGGATTTCATGCGCGGCATATTGCGATCAGCTATCTGCCCGATGCGCTGAAAACCTATCTGTCGATTCCGGCGAAATATGCAAGCACCCAGGTGCTGCCGAACGGCAAGACGGCGTTGGCGACGTTTCGCGACACCTTGAACGAACTCGACGAGAAAACCAAAGAGCTGGCCGACGATTTGGCCAGCCAGGATGCGCATGCATTCTTGTCGCACTCGCAGTTTCTGCATCAAAAATTCGGCGCGGCCTCGGTAGTGGAAGCGCCCTCGTTGACTACCTTACCGACTCAAGGAGATACCCGCAAATGAACACCGCAACGACTCAAGCGCCGACGGCGTCCGCACCTTCTTTCCAATTGACCCCGCCGGAGGTAGTGACGCCGGTGCCGGTCGAGGCGAGCCGCAGCGCCGTGCCGCTCAAACCCGAAACCCAGCAAGCGGTCGAAGACCAGGTCGAACGCTTTGTCGGCGCGCTGCTGACCGAGGACGTGCATAGCAGCGGCTTCAAAGCCAAGCTCGACAGCGCCTTCGCCTTGGGGCGCGAGGAGGTGTCGAGCGCCGCGAGTCTGATGCAGGGCCGGTTGATGCAGCGCAATTTCGTCGGCGCCGAGGACAGCCCGGCGTATAAGGCGATCGGCGATATTCGCGGCCTATTGGACGATTTGAATCCCGGCAAGGAAGGCGATCTGCTGGAACCCAACAAACTGCTCGGTTTTATTCCGTTCGGCAATAAATTG
>DATETD010000014.1:0-2465 GCA_035283885.1 Rhodocyclaceae bacterium | reverse complement strand
TCGATGCCGCCGACTGGTCGGCGACGGCGCGCTTCATCGCGGAGCATGGCGGTCGATTGCTGTCGCTCTGGGGGACCGACCGCTCGGGCGAGCAGGGCGGCGGCTTGGCGGTTGCCGCCGCGTATGCGATACAGCAAGGCTTGCTTTGGGTCGATTTGCCCGTGGCGGATGCGGCGGTGGGCTATCCCGATATTTCGGCGCTGTTTCCGTGCGCCGCGCGTATGCAACGGGCGGCTTACGATCTTGTCGGCATCGCACCCACACTCACACCCGTAGCGGATCGACGCCCCTGGCTCAATCACGGCGCTTGGCCGCAGGATTTTTTTCCATTGCGGTGGGATAGCGCCGAAAAAGCATGCTCGATCGGCGCGCTCGGTGCGGTAACCGATTATGCCTTCGTCCGCGTCGAAGGCGATGGCGTGCATGAAATTCCCGTGGGGCCGGTGCATGCAGGCATAATCGAGCCGGGGCATTTTCGCTTTTCCGTCGTCGGCGAAAAGGTTTTGCGGCTGGAGCAGCGCCTCGGATATACGCATAAAGGCGTAGAACGGCGGTTTACGCAGCTTCCACCGCTGGAGGCGCATCGTTTGGCCGGACGGATTTCCGGCGATTCGACATTGGCGTATGCCTGGGCCTATTGCATGGCGCTGGAGTCGGCGGTGGGTTGCGCGGTTCCCGAGCGCGCGCTGTGGTTGCGGGCCTTGATGCTGGAGCGCGAGCGGGTCGCCAATCATTTGGGCGATCTGGGCGCTTTGGGTAACGATGCGGCGCTGGCATTCGGTTTGGCGCAATTTTCGCGGCTCAAGGAGGATTGGCTGCGGTTGTCGAAAGAAGCGTTCGGCCATCGCTTGACGATGGATTGCGTCGTGCCGGGCGGAGTACGCGCGGACGTCACCGCTGCATTCAGCGATCGTCTGCGGCGACAGTGCGATGCGATCGAGCGCGAAGTCCTCGCCTTACGCACCGTGTATGAAGAGCACTCCGGTTTGCAGGATCGGTTTTTGACCACGGGTCGCATCAAGCCGGCGTTGGCGACGCGCTTGGGGTTAACCGGTTTGGCGGGGCGGTCGAGTGGTTTGGCGGTCGATCTGCGCTGCGATCGGCATTGGTTTCCATATAGCGAACTCGATGTCGAGATGGCGGCGCATCTGAACGGCGATGTTGCGGCGCGCGTGGCGGTGCGGTTCGACGAAACGATCGAGTCCTTGCGGCTGATTCGCGCAATACTCGACCGGTTGCCGGGCGGCGCTACGCAGATCGCACCGAGTTTGCCGCCAAACGCCGCTACAGGGGGTGGCTGCGCAGGGGCTGGCTACGCAGGGATGGGCTGGGTCGAAGGCTGGCGCGGAGAAATTTTCGTGGCGCTCGAGCTGGGCGGCGCCGACGAGCAGCATGCGATCCGCCGTTGCCATTGTCACGATCCTTCGTGGCAGAACTGGCCGGTGTTGGAGCACGCGGTGATCGGCAATATCGTTCCCGATTTTCCGCTGATCAATAAATCGTTCAATCTGAGTTATTCGGGGCACGATCTTTAATGTGGCATATCCTTAAGCAGATTGTGCAGATCGGCGTTCGCAGCGAAGCGCCGCCCGAATGCCGCGATGCGCTGCACGTCGAAACGGAGCGGATCCAGCAGGAGTTGCTGGATATTTTGGGTCAAGCATTGACGATACGCGCAGTGGATGCCGGTTCCTGCAACGGTTGCGAGCTGGAGATTCATGCGCTGAACAATCCCTATTACAACATCGAGGGTTTAGGGATCAAGTTCGTCGCCAGTCCGCGCCATGCGGATATGTTGCTGGTGACGGGCCCGGTGACGCGCAATATGGAAATGGCCTTGCGCCGCACCTATGACGCCACCCCCGAGCCGCGTCTGGTCGTCGCGGTCGGCGAATGTGCGTGCGATGGGGGAATTTTCGGCGAAAGTTATGCCAGTTGCGGACGCGTGGCGAATGTCGTGCCGGTCGATCTGACGGTTCCGGGATGCCCGCCCGAGCCGATAGAAATCTTGCGCGGGATATTGACCGTCGTGCAGCGCGGCGTAGCGCGCGCTGCATAAGCGCGTCGAAAGTCGGCGCTGGCGGGACGGCTGCGCGGCTCGCCGCGGCGATGGCGCATAATGAGCTTCGTCAATGTAAGGGCATAATGACGAATGTGCGAAGAAATAAGGAAATCGTCGTCGTTAGGCGGTAACTTCGCGGTGGTTTGAGGCAAAATCCGGTGAGTAGGGTATTCTTCCGGGTTTCCGATCGTTTGAAATTTCAATATGGCTAGTAGCGACGTTGTAGACATCAGCGATGCCGAGTTTGCTCAGTTCCAGAAACTGATTTACTCCATCGCCGGGATCAGTTTGGCCGACTCGAAAAAGGTGTTGCTGGTAGGGCGACTGGGGCGGCGGGTCAAGCATTATGGATTGTCGAGTTTCGCCGAATATTTCCGCTTTGTCACCAAGGGGGCCGAGCCGG
>DATETD010000013.1:0-3811 GCA_035283885.1 Rhodocyclaceae bacterium | reverse complement strand
CGGGCGATGGCAACATTGTATAGAATTGCGCCATGACCCATCGTATGGCCGAAGGGAAAATGAGAATGTAGCTTGGGCTGACTGCGGGGAAGAAGTCGATCTCCCTAGCATGGCGCTTGATTAAGTTTTGATATTTCGATTGCGAAAGCTCATGGATACCATCTATACCAATGTGACCGTTAGCGTCACGGAATTAAAACGCAACTTTGCCGGAGTTCTGAAACAGGCGGACGACCGCCCTGTGGCTATTCTCAATCACAATAGGCCGGAGGCGTATCTGTTACCTGCTGCCCAGTACGAGCGATTGATGGATCGGCTAGAGGATCTTGAGGACGCCAAACTGGTGCAGGAGCGACAGGCTGGCCCGTTCATCGAGGTCGGTGTAGATGAGCTATAAGCTGCGCTTTCACGAACTGGCGTTGAAAGAGTGGAAAGTAATGATAGCGACGAGTGTTTTAGTCCGGCAGTGCGGGAGCGTTTGACGATGCCTATCGTCAGTCGGTTTTTCGGCATCGTTATCCGCATGTTTTTCAACGAACATGCGCCGCCGCATTTTCACGCAGAATATGCCGAATACCGCGCGATTATCGGTATCCGAACACTGGATGTCATCGACGGCAAGCTGCCGCGGCGCGCCTTGGAGTTGGTGCTCGATTGGGCGGAATTGCATCGGGAAGAGCTGTTGAGGGATTGGGATTTGTGCCAGAAGCATGAGTCGCCCGCAGATATCGACCCCCTGGAGTAAGGAGGATGTCATGGATTGTGACGTTGTCGAAGCCCGTGTTTTGGAGCATGGGCGTTTTCATGTGAAATTCGCGGATGGGCTGGAAGGCACGGTGCGTTTTGCGCCGACGGCTTACCGGGGCGTGTTCGCCAAGCTGTGCGATCCCGAAGCGTTTAAGCAGCTTTATGTGAACGGCTATTTCGTAACCTGGCCTGGCGAGTTGGATCTCGCGCCGGATGCGATGCACCACTGCATCAAGGAAACCGGGGAGTGGCTGTTGCAGTAATTATGAATTATCACGCATTGCTTGCAGCGGGCGGCGTCGGCTCGCGTATGGGGGGCGAAGGATCGCAGTCCTGCCCGAAACAGTATCTGCCGCTGGCCGGTCGGCCCATGATATGGCATGCCTTGGCGACCTTGTGCGCCGTGCCGGCGATTGCGCAGGTGTTCGTGGTGCTGGCGCCCGACGATACATGGTGGCCTGCCGAGGAAATGGCGGCCTTGGGTAGTAAGTTGCGCGTGCTGTATTGCGGCGGCGCGACGCGCGCGCAGAGTGTGACGAATGGCTTACGCGCTATGGCGTCGGAATCGGTATCCGAGTTCGATGCGGCGCAGGATTGGGTGCTGGTGCATGACGCCGCGCGCCCTTGCCTGACGGTCGCTCATGTCGAAAAGCTGATCGCCGAGGTCGGCGACGATGCGGTCGGCGGGCTGCTCGCCATGCCGTTGGCGGATACCTTGAAGCGCGCCGAGGCCGGCGGGCGGCAGGTCTGCGCCACCGTGCCGCGTCGGGATTTATGGCAGGCGCAGACGCCGCAAATGTTCCGTCATGGTCTGTTGTTGCAGGCGCTGGAGCGCGCGGCGGCCGATGCGACGATCGAGGTGACCGACGAGGCGAGCGCGATCGAGGCGATGGGCTGGTCGCCGCGTCTTGTCGCCGCCGACGCCACCAATTTCAAAGTGACTTACCCGCTCGATCGCCAATTGGCCGAGTGGATTTTGCTGCAAAGGAACAAACAATGACAATTCCGTTTCGCGTCGGTCATGGTTTCGATGTCCATGCATTGGTCGCCGACCGCCCGCTGATACTCGGCGGCGTCGAGATCGACTATCCCAAAGGTCTGCTCGGTCATTCCGACGCCGACGTGTTGCTGCATGCGATTACCGACGCCGTATTGGGCGCGGCGGGCCTGGGCGATATCGGCGGCATGTTTCCGGACACCGATGCGCAATGGGCCGGGGCGGATAGCCGTAAGCTATTGCGCGGCGCGTGGCAGGCGGTGCAGCGCGCCGGTTGGCGTCTCGGCAATCTCGATGCGACGATCATCGCCCAGGCGCCGAAGATCGCGCCGTATGTCGGAGAGATGCGCCGCCATATCGCCGCCGATTTGCAGGCGAGCGAGGCGGCGGTGAATATCAAGGGCAAAACCACCGAGCGGCTCGGCTTTACCGGGCGCGGCGAAGGCATCGCCGCCGAAGCGGTGGTGCTGTTGCAGCGCGTGGGCGACGAGGCCGGGGCGCTATGAATCCAGAAAAAGCGCTTGTCCACGAAAAGCACGAAAAGCACGAAAAATTCGTAGGAATGCCGATCTGTCTGCATTCGCTCGACGGCTGGAGAAATTTTCAGTTCGGCGTCTCGTTCGTGTCTTTCGTACTTTTCGTGGACAAAAGAGGTTTTCTTTATGAGTGAATCGATGCATCGGGTATTTTTCGCGCTATGGCCGACGGCGGAGGCGCTAGGTCATCTCGAGGTTTTGGCCGGCGATTTGCTGGAGTATGCGGCGGGCCATCCGCGTCGCACACCGGTGGATAATCTGCATCTGACCTTAGCGTTTGTCGGCGGCGTGCCGGCCTCGCGCTTGGATGCGCTCTACGCCTGCGCCGCGCGCGTCTCGGCGCAAGCGTTCGAGTTGAGCTTGGATCGATTCGGCTTTTGGCCGCAAGGCGGCATCCTCTGGGCCGGTTGCGGCCCGCCGGCGCCGTTGTCCGCCGCAGACGAGCCGTCGCGCCAGCGCCGACTTTTAACGCAGTTGGCGAACGAGTTGCGTGCGCAGTTGCAGGCGCACGGATTCGCGCCCGATCCGCAGCCATTTACACCGCATGTCACCTTGGCGCGTGGCGTGCGCCGCGCCGATCTGCCGCGGCTGGGCACGCCGGTGCGTTGGCGCGCCGACGAATTCGTATTGCTGGAATCGCAACGCGGCGTCAAAGGTTCGAACTATGCGACCTTGGCGAGTTTTCCGCTGACGGTGGACGAGCGATAGTCTATGTTCTCTTTGTTTAGCCCGGCGGTCTCGTCGCCGCGTTTGGAGCGCTTGCGCAATTTAAGCCTGTTCGTCGATCTGACCGCCGCCGAATTGCGCAACGTCGACGACCTATTGCACGAGCGCGAATATGTCGCCGGCGAAGTGATTTTCGACGCGGGCGAGGAAGGGCAGGGCTTGTATATCGTCGTCTCGGGCGAGGTGACGATCTGCCGCCAAGAACAGGGGAATGTCAAGCAGGTGGCGCAACTCGGCCCCGGCACCTTTTTCGGCGAGCTGGCCTTGCTGGATAATTTGCCGCGCTCGGCCCAGGCGCGCGCGGCGACGCCGTGTTGTCTGATCGTATTTTTCCGCGAAGATTTCCTGGATCTGCTGCATACCCATGCGCGCATCGCCTCGAAGATTTCGCGCGAACTCGCCAGCCATCTGGCCGCGCGCGTGCGCGAAATGGCGCTGCTGGTCGGCGCGCATCAGCATCTATAGGGGCGGCGATCATGGCGAGCGATCGTTTGCGCAATCTGCCGGAAATCGCGACTCCGCGCGGCAGCGGCCCGGTGGTGTGGGCGGCGATCATTGCCGTCACCTGCATGCTGTTGTTTTTTCTGCAAAAAATGCTCTGGCTCGTGGTGCCGGCCTTGCTCGCCTTGATTCTGTATTACGTTCTGTTCCCGCCGATGCAAGCTCTGATCTATCGCGGCCTGAGTCGCGACACCGCGGCGACCTGGGTGATCATCGGCTTTCTGTGGCTAGTGGCGGCGCTCGGCATCGCCTTGGCGCCCTGGGTGGCCGACCATCTGGCGGATTGGCAGAATACGCTGTTCGG
>DATETD010000012.1:0-2606 GCA_035283885.1 Rhodocyclaceae bacterium | reverse complement strand
TCTTGCGCGATCTCGGCAAAGGGACGGTGTGGCGCGGTCAACAACAGTTTTTCCCGGCGGAATCGGCGATCGCGGCGCAAGCACTATCTTCCTGCTGCCCGCCGCCTCCGTTCGTGGCGTCGCCGCCAAGCAGCAGATTGGCCGCATCGATCACTTTTTTGGCCGGAACCTGGCGCACCTTGTCGGCCAGTTCGATTGCCGCACGGATCTGCGCATCCGTCAGGCCGGCCTTGCGGGCGGCGGGAATGTGATATTCGATACAGGGAACGCAGTTACTCGCCAATGCCGCGCCAAGGGCGACCAGTTCTTTTTCGCGCGGGGTCAGGTTTTCCATGATGTTCTCCAATGTGGAATCGGGTTTCAAAGCGTCCGGGCGACGATCCATCCGCCCATGCCTTTAGACGCGAGCTGATCGCCATAGGTTACAGCCTCAAGACGCCCCTGTTTGGAACGTACGGCACTGTGAGGTGGTAACGGAAATGCCGCAGCCAAGGAAAGGGGCATCGCCGAGCGCTGAGTTCTTTGCGCGCCCCTGAATCGAGGCGATGCCGGGAGCAGTATCCGCCGTCCGTCGCATCGGCGCATTCACCGGCGATAATGCCTCGCTATATCCAAAGGGATCGCTGCGGCGATTTCCCCTCCCATTCCCATTGCAAGCCGTCGATTTTATTCTAAAGTCATTGCAGCTTGCTCTGAAGCGATCAAAGCGTAACTATTTGATTATGCAGTACTTAAAGACTTGTGGGTAATGCTCGGGCTGTTGTTTGGCTTTCTACGTCAGCCCAACCGCGTTTTTCGCGTGTTTCATCCTCTGCAGGTGGAACTCGTACCTCATGAGCGTTCGATCAACCCCAACCGGGCGCGGATGCGCGACAAGGTGACGTTGGTGACGCCCAGATAACTGGCCGCGTGGTGCAGCGGGATGCGCTCGGCGATGGCGCCCTGCTCGGCCAGAAACGACTGGTAGCGCTGCTCGGGGCTGCGCAGCAGCAATTCCGCCTCGCGCAGTGTCTGTTCGTGCATCAGGTAGTTCAGCGCCTCGTCGATGTAGGCGCGCGCCACCGGAAACTCGTCCAGCCAGCGCGCCATGATCGCCTGCGGCAACTCGACCAGTTCCGCCGCTTCGAGCGCCGCGATGGTGTAGGGACTGGGACTCTGGATGCCCGGAAAGCAGACGCCCACCCATTCGCCTTCGGCATGGAAGGACTTGTTGCGCTCGACGCCGTCCTCCGACAGGAAGTAGCAGCGCAACACCCCCTTCTCGATAAGCCAGGCGTGGCCGACGGTCGCGCCCTGGCGCAGCAAGGTCTCGCCCGCGGCCAGGCGGCGGTGCGGCAGTCCGGCCCATTGCCGGGCCAACTGCGGCTCGGTCCGGATCAGCTTGTCGAGTTGCTCCGTCCGGCAGAGCGAACAGGCGGACGGCGAAGAATCGTTCATCCTATTTTCCTCTGTTCATGTTTGGTTATTTGAGAAAATCGTAGCTGAAGCATGGGTTTACCAAGGGAAAGGGGCGGCGCCAAATGGGTGAATGCAAAAGTACTGAAAAACCGATAGTAGCGGCTGTAAGGCAAGCGCTTGATGAGCATATTCTCGTTAATTCTACTTCGTCGGATTCCATGTGAGTTTCTTTGGAGCGATTTATCTTTAGCTCTGCTAGCTGAGTCTTTCGCACGCTGGCGCCGCTGATGCCGATTGGTAATCGAATTGGCGAGATCGTTGTCGGTCACGATCTTTTTTGGTAGTTTGTGGCGCATGATTTCGATCGGATCGTTGCAAGACGGCAATTCCATCGTATCACGACAAGCTAGCCGCTCCTTGGCCAAAAACATCAAAGCGATCATGACGAGAGCGTGTGATGATGCCAAGCTTGCCAGCCACTGACTTGATAGCCTGCCATTTCACAAGAACCTTTGGCATCCTCGAACGCGCGCTCCACAAAATTACGCAGACGAGTCGTCGGTTTGATATTGGATAGGCAAAACTTCAGTGTCGTGCCGTCCAGTTCGCGGCGAGCCAGTAGATGCCAACAGCGTGTTTTCTTCTCTTCCCCATCCCAGAGCCACACGCGCTGAGTCATGTAATCGGCGACGATAGTGCCTTTCTCACCGTCGCGGACTGACAGCCGTTCCCATGCGCAAGCCGACTGAGATGCAGCCCAATCGGTCGCCGCCATGGTATCGCACTGTGCATGCAAGCGACTGGGCGCTTTGCCTTTACTCGAACGCTGCATGGGTACGATAGGTCAAGGATCGGCAAGATAGATCCGCTGGTTTGAATGCGCTATTGTTCGATTTCGGACACGAACGAGCGCGATGTCCGATAAAAGGGGGAATCATGAAACCGGAACGAATCGCATCGACCGACCGGCGCGTGCAGCGCACCCGCAATGCATTGCGCGAGGCCTTGGTCGAACTTATGATGGAGCGTACTTGGGACGAAATCGGCGTGCAGGATATTTGCGAACGGGCGAATATCGGTCGCTCGACCTTCTATATGCATTTCTCGAGTAAGGACGAGTGGCAACAGGGCGCCTTCGACGACCTGCGGCGCGAGATACGCGCACGCCACGATAAGGCCGGTTTCGCCCGCAACGGCGTATTACCGTT
>DATETD010000011.1:0-4298 GCA_035283885.1 Rhodocyclaceae bacterium | reverse complement strand
GGACGATGTGCTGCGCCATCCGCACGCGCCCGAGTTTGCGGCGACCGCTCCTGCCGAGGGCGAAGATGCGCATATCGACGCCGGTCGGCTGAGTTTGCGCGGCGTCACGTTCGGCTATTCGCCGCTCGACCCGCCGTTGATCCGCAATCTCGATCTGGATATCGAACCCGGCGAGCGCGTGGCGGTGGTCGGCGTGTCCGGCTCGGGCAAGTCGACGCTCGGCAAATTGGTCGCTGGGTTGAATATTCCCTGGGCGGGCGAGGTGCTGCTCGACGATAAACCGCTGGCGCAGTGGCCACGCCCGATATTGCGCAGCGCCGTATCGATGGTGGATCAGGAAATCTCGCTGTTCGAAGGTTCGATCCGCGACAACCTGACCTTATGGAATCCGTCCATCCCCGAAGGTTGGTGCTTGCGCGCCGCCAAAGATGCGGCGATTCATGGGCCGATTTCGGCGCGCGAGGGCGGCTACAGTCATCCGGTGCAAGAAGGCGGGAGGAATTTCTCGGTCGGCGAGCGCCAGCGTATCGAAATCGCGCGCGCGCTGGTGAATCAATCGCGCGTGCTGGTGCTCGACGAGGCGACCTCGTCGCTCGATCCTGCGCTGGAGTTGCACATTATGGAAGCGATACGGCGGCGCGGCATTACCTGCTTGGTGATCGCCCACCGCCTCTCCACGGTGCGCGACTGCGACCGGATTATCGTTATGGCGCACGGGGAGGTGGTCGAGATCGGCGCGCATACCGAATTGATGGCGCGTCAAGGACATTACCGACGTCTGGTGGAAGCATGATTCGGGAAACGGCATTGGTCCACGAAATACACGAAAAGCACGAAAATAATCGGAGGCTTGTCTGTTTTTTGTCGATCGCCCGATGGCTGAATAAGCGTTCAGTTCAACAGCTTGTTTTTGTTCGTGTCTTTCGTGATTTTTGTGGACAAAATGGGTTGATAGGATGATGGCGAGCGAATCCCGCCCGATTCGATTGAGCGATCCTATCGTCCCTTTGGATGCGGAGATGGAGTCGTCGCCAACCTGGTTGGCGGTGGCGAGCGGATCGGTCGAACTCTATGCCAAGCCTTACGCCAACGATCGCTTGACCGGCCCGCGGCGCTTTTTGGGGGCCTTGCCGACCGGAACCTTGTTGCCGCGCGTGACTAGGCATGCGCGTTGGCGGCTTTGGTTGACGCCGAGCGAGCCGGGTGCATTGACCGCCTTCGCTTGGCCGACAGAGGCCTTGTCGGCCGAGCAGGCGGAGCGCTTTGCGTTGAATTTTGCGCCTTTGATACAGTCGCTGCGACAGATCGAATCGCCTGCCGCGCCTGAACCCGAGTTGGCGTCGTTCTTGATGCGGCCACAGCCCGCCGCGGCCTTGCAAGATTGGATTCATGCGCGGCTGGACATACTGTCCGAGCGGCGTGCGCCCTTGGAATTAGCCGATGCGACGGCGGCGGATCGAGCCGCGCGTCATTCCGCTTTGATACGCATGGCGGCGGTGCTCGAACCGACCGCCGCGCCGCAGCGCGAAGAAGCGCGCTCCTTAGCGGCATTGGCCTCCCGCGTGGCGCAGGCTCAAGGAATCGTGTTGCGCGAAGGCGCGGAGAAACCGTTTGGCCGCGAAGACATCCATGCCTGGGCGCAGCGCGCCAATGTGCGCTTGCGGCGGGTGGCGTTGCGCGATCCGTGGTGGCGCGAGGAAGGTGCGCCGCTGTTGGCGTTTACCGAGGAGGGCAAGAAGCCGGTGGCCTTGTTGCCGCAAGCGGGGCGCGGCTATCGCTATTGCAGCGCGGCGCAATCCGCCGCCGACGCTTCGGTCGATCCGGCGTTTGCGCGCACGCTGGCGCCGTTTGCTTACAGCATGCACGGTCGCTTGCCGGACACGAAGATCGTTTTGGCGGATATGCTGAAATTCGGCTGGCGCGGTGCGCTCGGCGATGCGTCGGTCATGTTGGCGGCGCTGGTGGCGGCGGGCGTGTTCGGCGCGACTTTGCCGGCGGCGGTGGCGTATATGTTCCAGACGGTGATTCCGTCGAGCGAGCCGGGCTTGCTGATCGATTTCGTCGGCGTGATCGTGCTGTTGACTTTGGTTGGCGGGGTGTTGCGCCTGACCAGCGACTTGGCGAGCTTGCGCATCGAGGGGCGCTTGGGCAATGGTTTGCAAAGCGCATTTTTCGACCGCTTGCTCCGCTTGCCCCTATCGTTCTTCGCGGGCATGACCAGCGGCGATCTTTCGAACCGTCTGGCGACGGTGGACATGGTGCGCCGCAATTTCTCGCGGGTGTTGACGCAACTGGCGACATCCTTGTTTTTCACGCTGGGCGCCTTCGGCACCATGATGTATTTCATGCCGAAGGCGGCGTGGATTGCGGGCGCGGTGTTGCTGACGGTCTGGGTGGCGAGCGGCGTGTTGGCGTGGCGTCAGGTGCGCACCTTGTACGAAGGCGAGCAAATCGAGGGCAATATCATTGCGCTGGCGGTGCAGTTGATTCAGGGCATCGCCAAGTTGCGCCTCGCGGGCGCCGAGGATCGCGCTTTCGGTTTATGGGGGCGTGGTTTTGCCGAGATGCGCTCGCGCCTAGTGCGCAGCCAACGCTTGCAAGCGTGGTCGGGCACGCTGTTCGCGGTGGCGGAAGTGGCGTTGACGGCGACGGTGTTTGCCGTGCTGGGGTATACCGACGATGCGGCGAGCAAACCGACGATAGGCGAGTTTCTCGCGTTGGTGGCGGCGTTGGCGACGTTCAGCGGCAGCGGTTTGTCGTTAGGGCGCGCGGTAGCGGCGGCGATTACCATCAAACCGTTTGCCGAGCGCGTTCGTCCGTTGATGAATGCCGAGCCGGAATCGGCGGTGGCGGGCGGCGGCGCGCCGCATACGCTCAAGGGTGGGTTGGAAGTCGTGCGCTTGAATTTTCGCTATAGCGAACAAGGGCCTTGGATACTGCGCGATGTGTCTTTCGTCGTCAGACCCGGCGAGTTCGTCGCGCTGGTCGGCGCTTCCGGTTGCGGCAAGACGACCTTGATGCGTCAGTTGCTGGCGTTCGAGAAACCGGTTTCCGGCGGGATTTTCTTCGATGGGCGCGATTTGGCGGGGCTGGACCCGATGGCCTTGCGGCGTCAGATGGGGGTGGTGTTGCAAAACGCGCGCACCATGCCCGGCTCCTTGTTCGAAAACATATCGGTGGCGCACGATTGCAGTTTGGACGAAGCCTGGGAAGCGGTGCGCATGGCGGGCCTAGAAGACGATATCCGCGCCATGCCGATGGGAATGCATACGGTGTTGTCCGAAGGCAATGCGGCTTTATCCGGCGGTCAGGTGCAACGTCTGCTGCTGGCGCGCGCCTTGGCGGGCAAACCTCGCCTGCTGTTTCTCGACGAAGCGACGTCGGCGCTCGACAATCGCACCCAGGCGGCGGTGACCGAGGCGCTGGCGGGCGTCGCCGTCACGCGCCTGGTGATCGCGCATCGGCTCAGTACGGTGAAAAACGCCAACATAATACTTGTAATGCACGAGGGGCGGATCGTCGAATCAGGAAAATATGATGATCTAATGGTTTTGGATGGTCATTTCGCGCAACTGGCGCGACGGCAATTGGCCTAGCGTGACGCAGTTCCGTTTTTTTTCGAAAAACGTGCTTGCAGCTATTGACCGTAGGAAGATTGCAGGTTAAAACACAGCTTCGTCGAAGCGAAAATATTCACGACAAACGAGAGCCGACGGCTGGCTTCGTTGCGTGCTTGTTAAGGTGGATAGATGCGTAAAGTACTGTATATACTTGGTCAATTGTCGGATGATGATGTCGAATGGATGGCGACGACCGGCGTGCGTCAACATATTCGTTCCGGGCAGGATCTAGTCACCGAAGGGCAGCCGCTCAAGGCCTTGTATCTGGTGCTGGATGGTCGGTTCGAGGTGACCTCGCGTAGCGCCGGATCGCTGGCGATACTGTCGTGCGGCGAAATCGTCGGCGAAATATCGATGATAGACGAGCGTCCGCCGGCGGCGTCGGTGATTGCTCGCACAGATGGCGTGGTGTTGGCGCTGAACAACGACGATTTGCGGCGCAAGCTCGCGGCGGACGTGGCGTTTGCGGCGCATTTTTATCGTTCGGTGGCGACATTTCTTGCCGAACGCATGCGCTCGACGGTGCAACGCATGGGGTATGGCAAACAAGGACGCCTGGACGACGCAGTGGAAGTCGATGGCGAACTCGATATCAACGTACTGGATAACCTGCATCTGGCCGGAGCGCGCTTCGACCGGATTCTGAAACGGTTTATGGGGTGAAGCGAACTACCTTTT
>DATETD010000010.1:0-6390 GCA_035283885.1 Rhodocyclaceae bacterium | reverse complement strand
CTTCGATCAGCGGCAGACGCACTTCGAACAGGCTACCCAGATTGGGTTGACTGACGACGCCGATGGTTCCTCCCATCAACTCCGCCAGCCGTTTGCTGATCGCCAAGCCCAGGCCGGTGCCGCCGAAGCGGCGCGTCGTGGAGTTGTCGGCTTGCTCGAAGGCGTCGAATAGACGTTCGATCTGTTCCTCGCCGATGCCGATGCCGGTATCGCTGACCCGGAAGATCAGAACATCGCGTTCGCGCAGCGCCGACAAGGTGACGTTGCCGCTCTCGGTGAATTTGACGGCGTTCGACAGCAGATTGACCAGAATCTGGGTCATGCGCAAGGCGTCGCCGAGGCAGCCGGGGGGAAGGTCTGCGGCTTTTTCGAGGCGAAATTCGAGTCCTTTGGCGCGCGCGCGCTCGGCGTTCATTGCGACGGCGCGTTGGACGAGTTTGTCGATATCCACCGGGCTGTGCTCCAGCGTCAGTTTGCCGGCTTCGATCTTCGAATAGTCGAGGATATCGTTGATGACGCCGAGCAGCAGTTCGCCGGCGTCGAGGATGCGCGAAAAGGTGGCGAAGGCGCCGCGTCCGGCGCTTTCGCGCTGTCCGAGTTGGGCCAGGCCCAGCACCGCGTTGAGCGGGGTGCGGATCTCGTGGCTCATATTGGCGAGGAATTCGCCCTTGGCGCGCGCCAGACGCTCGGCTTCGGTCAGCAAGGCTTCGTGCGCACGTTCCGCCGCTTTGCGCGCCGTGGTGTCCATGACGACGCCGATAATCGCAGGCCGGCCTTCGTGATCGATGCGCCGTCCATGAACTTCCAGTTCGACCCGGCTGCCGTTGGCGCGCAGGCCGACGAAATCGTGGTGGATATGCAGCTCGGTTTGGTTGAGGCGTAGCTCGATCTTGCGGGCGATGCGCTCGCGGTCTTCGGGCGCGATCAATTCGACGACCGGCGTCTTGTCGACGAACTCGTCGGGATCGGCATAGCCGAGGATTTCGGCCAGACGGCGATTGGCGAAGCGCAGATAGTTGTCCTGGAGGATGAAGATGCCGACGAACGATTGTTCGACGATGCCGCGAAAACGGTTTTCGGAGGCGGTGAGTTCGGCGGTGCGCGCGGCGACGATATGTTCGAGGTTGTCGCGATAGACTTGCAGATCGCGTTCGGCCTCGACCCGTTCGGTGACATCTTGTTTGATGGCGATGTAGTGGTGGATCGTGCCGCATTCGTCGCGCACCGGGGTGATCGTTTGTTGCTCATGGTATAAGCTGCCGTCCTTGCGACGATTGACGATCTCGCCGCGCCACACCTTGCCTGCAACGATGGTTTGCCACAGATCCTGAAAGAATCGCTCCTCGTGTCGACCGGATTTGACCAAGTCGCGGGGGTTATGACCGAAGACTTCGTCGATGCCGTAACCGGTCATCGTCAGAAAGGCGGGGTTGGCCCATTCGATCAGGCCGGTGCGGTCGGTAATTACGACTGCATTGGCCGAGGCGTCGAGCGCCGCGCTCAAGAGTTGCAGTTGCGCTTCGGTGTGTTTGCTGTGTGTGATATCCGTCAGCGTGATGCGCACCATCGGCGCTGGGTCGGGCCGATCGGACGGTGGAGCGACGCGCAGACTGTCGAGGCGGACATGAGTATCGGTTTTATCCAGGCGGTGCAGCGCCAGTTCGCAGTCATGCCGCCCTTCGTGCTCGAGCACGGCGCGGATATGCTGCCGCCAGCGTGGGCGGTAGGCGTTGGCGATAAACGGCGCGAATGGAGTTTGCAGCAGCGTCCGGCGCTCTATGCCCAACAGCGACGCCCCGGTGAGATTGATCTCGATAATTCTTTCCGCGCGATCCAGCGTGAGGTAGCCCACGGGAGCATGCTCGTATAAATCGAGATAGCGAGCGTAGGTCTTATCAAGGGGCGGCGCATCCTCGGGCGGCAAATCGTCGGGTAGCGTCGGGGGCGTCATCGATGTCTTTCGGGGAACGGTCAGTCGAGCAGGCTGACGCTTTGTTTTTCGATATGTTTGACGATTTTTTCGAACTTTTGTTCCAGTTGTTCCTGTTGTCGCCAGGTGGCGACGATCGTCGTTTGCGCGGCGTTCAGCGTCGCGCTCAGGGCGGCGTGTTGCGCCGCGCTCAGTTCGAATTCGACGCCTAAGCGTTCGACGTCGGCGATCATCTGCTGTACTTGCCGTTGCGCTTGCCGCTGTTGTTGCTGGTAATGTGTCTGCAAGTAGCCAAACGCGGCCTGGGCATCCAATAAAGTGCTGCGCATGATTTCGGCATGATATTGGGTTTCTTGGCGCAGGGCGATGATTTCGGCGATCGTATCGGCGATTTCCGCCAGCATCGCCGCGTTGTCGAGGATGCGGCCGCAGGCGGCGACATCGCTCACCGGCATATTGGACAGCATCAGCGAGATCGCCTTGAAGTTCACGATCAGCCGCGAACGGTATTCGAATATGCGTCCGCGGCTGACGACTTTTTCGAACACCGATTCCTCCAGCGGCGACGCCGGGCCATGCGGAGTCAGCGTGACGATGCCGATCGGATGGCGGATCTGCACGCTGGCGGAAAAGCCGTGACGCGTGGTGGTGTCGAGAATTTTTTGCGCCAGATCGCGGTAATCGGTCAGAGGCAGGCTATCGCGCATGAAACTCATCAGATTGCCGATATCGCCTAGTTCATCCATCATATTCAGCGCCATGCGCTGCATTTCGCAACGCTCGGCCAGCAGCAGGTCGCGCTCGGTTTTCAGGCGGCAAACGCGGCGGACTTTTTGCAGTAGTTCCTCGGGATCGAAGGGCTTGATGATGAAATCGTCGCCGCCGGCTTCGTAGGCGTGCAGCCGGTCCTCCAATCCGTCTTGAGACGAGACGAAAATGATAGGCAAATAGCGCGACGCTTCGCGTCGGCGCAATTCGGTCGCCGTTTGGTAGCCGTCGATACCGCTCATGGCGATGTCGAGCAAGACGATATCGGGCCGAACGTCGGCGATGGCGGCTATGCACTCTTCCCCGGAATCGACCGCCGTCACCTCGAACTCGCGCTCCAGCATCAGCGACAGTATGGTCGTCATGATGGGATCGTCATCGACGATCAGTGCGCGTCCCTTGACGAAGGGATGAGCGTCGCTAGGATCGTGCTGGGGGCTGGGATTCATGGGCGGATATCCTTCGGTGAGGGATTCAGGCCGGCCAGCGCCTGAATGGCGGCGCGCAGTACGGTCGACAGCGCCGCCAAGCGCTCGGCGCTTTCGCTTCTGTTGCGCTGTATGCACGAGGCTTCCAGTTCGCGCGCCTTGTCTTCGACCATCGAGGCGCCCAGCATTCCTGACGAGCCTTTGAGCGTATGCGCCAAGCGCGCGGCGGTTTCGTAATCCTCGGCGGCGAGCGCGCGGGCGATGTCGTCGTCGAAATGCGCAAAGCGATCATGGAACATCGTCAGTATTTCTTTGTAGCGTCGCGCGCGCCCCATCATGCGTTTCAGCCCACCGGCGACATCGAAACCCGGTAGATCGGGCAGGGTTTCTTCGTGCGGCGGCAGGGTGCCGATCGACTCCGCCGGCGATGGGGGCGACATTGGCGCGGTATCGGCGGTATCGGCGGCGGCGCGGCGCCAGCGCAGCAGCATTTGCCAAAGCTGCTCCGGCTCCACCGGCTTGGCGAGATGGTCGTTCATTCCGGCGAGTAGGCATTTTTCGCGGTCGCCGGCCATGGTGTTGGCCGTCATCGCGACGATCGGCAGCTTTTTCAGGCGCGGATTGCTGCGGATGCGGCGCGTGGCGCTCAACCCGTCCATCACGGGCATCTGCATATCCATCAGCACGATATCGTAGGTTTTCGTCTGGGTTCGCTCGACCGCCAACTGGCCGTTCTCGGCGATATCGACGATGCAGCCGGCCTGCGCCAGCAATTCGGCGGCGACTTGCTGATTGAATTCGTTGTCCTCGACCAGCAGCACGGTCGGCGGCGGGCGGGATTTGAGTTGCCGCAGAGTGTCGGCGCCGCTTTCGCCGCCGCCCGGGGCGGCGACGACTTCATAACGGCAGACGCGGAATGGCAGGGTGAAATGGAAGGTGCTGCCGTGGCCGAACTCGCTGTCGACGCCGATTTCGCCGCCCATCAGGTTTACCAAACCCTTGCTGATCGCCAATCCCAGGCCGGTGCCGCCGAAACGCCGGGCGGTCGAGGTGTCGACTTGCATAAAGGACTGAAACAGCTTCCGCTGCTGCGCCGATGTCATACCGATGCCGGTGTCGCGCACCGCGAAGCGCAGCACGATGTTGTCGTCCTTATCGGGCGCGTCGGCGGTGCGTGGCTGTTGTTCGATCGACAGCAGTACTTCGCCGTCGGCGGTGAATTTGATCGCGTTCGAGAGCAAATTGGTCAGCACTTGCGATAGACGCAGCGGATCGCCGATCAGCGCGTGCGGCAGATCCGGCGCATGACGACGCAACAGCCGGATGCCTTTGGCTTCCGCCGACGGGGTGGTCAGCGTGACGACATGGTCCAGCACGCGCGCGAGATCGAAGGCGATATGCTCGATCGTCATCTGCGCCGCTTCGATTTTCGAGAAATCGAGGATGCCGTTGATGATGCCGAGCAGGGATTCGGCGGCGAGGGTGGCTTTTTGGATGTAATCGCGCTGCTTCGGCGTCAGCGCCGTTTGCAGGCATAGCCGCGACAGGCCGATGATCGCGTTCATCGGCGTGCGGATCTCGTGGCTCATATTCGCCAGAAAATCGCTCTTGGCCTGGTTGGCGGCCTCGGCGATGCGTCGGGCTTCGGCCAATTGCTGGGTGCGGCTATTCACCAGATCTTCGAGATGGTGGCGATGGCGATCCAGTTCTTCGCCGATACGCTTGCGCTCGGTGACGTCTTCCTTGACGGCGACATAGTGGGTGATGCGCCCGTCCGGTTGGCGGATCGGCGTGACGATGGCGAATTCGACGAATTCGCTGCCGTCCTTGCGTTGGTTGATGAACTGCCCCTTCCACGGCTTGCCCTGAGTCAGCGCTTTCCATAGCGAGGCAATGGTCGAGGCGGGGGTTTTGCCCGAGCGCAGGATGCGCGAGTTTTTGCCGATCACTTCGGCGCGGGCGTAGCCGGTATTTTGCGTGAAGGCGTCATTGACGTATTCGATATTGGCGTCGATGTCGGTAATCACCACGCTTTCCGAGCTTTGCTCCACCGCCAGCGAGAGCTTAGTCAGCAGCGATGCGGCGTGCTGTTGCTCGGTGATGTCGCGATCCAGGCCGCGATAGCCCAGCAAACGCCCGGCGTCGTCGATCACGGGAACGCCGTTGGAGAGGACGTTGCGCAGGCTGCCGTCCTTGTGCCGCGCGACGTTTTCGAGGTTGCGAAACGAGGCGCGCTGCTTGGCCAAGGCGGCAAAGCGCGGTCGGTTGATGGCTACATCCTCGGGGCGCATAAAGTCGAACGGCGTCTTGCCGACGATTTCCTGCGGCAGGTAGCCGATCGCCCCCAAGGCATTTTCCGAGGCGTAGGTGTAACGTCCTTGCGCATCGATTTCCCAAATCCAGTCGGCGGAGGCGATGGCGATATCGTGGAAGCGCCGTTCGCTCGCCGTAAGCGCCTCGACCGCAAGATGTTCCTCGGAGACGTCGCGGCAGCACCATAGGCAGCCGGAACCCGCGGACGATGTGGGCAAGGGGCGGCAGAAGTGCGCAATGCGACGTCCGTCTTTGAGCGGCAGAATTTGGCCGGTTTTCCTGCACGCCGTGTCTTCGGCTTTGCCGCACACCACGAGCGAGGCGGGGGCGAGCAATTGCGCGCGTATCGGCTGAAGAATTTCGTCTAGCGTAGGGGCGCTGTCGGTAAGCGACGGCTGGCGCCACAACTGGCGAAAGGCGCGATTGACGGAAAGAATCCGACCGTTGTCGGCGAAAGCGAGAATTCCCTCCTCGGTGGCGTCGAGAATCGCGCGCAAAAGGGCGTCGGACTGGGAGCCGAACTGCGCCATTGCATCGCTAGCCTGTTTCTCGTCGATCGCCATCCCCCTATCCTCGATTCCTCGCCGTATTCTCGTTACCGCGTGCTAAGTGTAAAGCATACACGCGATTTGTCGAGGCGTTCGATCGGATTAGCGCGGTAAAACCGCGCGATGCCGGATGAGGCGTCGTTGCGCCAGCCGTCTCGCCAGCGCCGACTTTTCTACAGCGTCGATGAGAAGGTGGTTATTTGCCGAAATACTTGTCGAAAATCGCCTTGTATTCCTTGGTTTTCTTGAAGGCTTTAAGTTTTTCCGCGAAGGCGTTGACGAAGTCTTTTTCGACGGTGTTGCGGCTGAAGATCGCATACAGCGAAATCGCCTTGATCGGGTTCTTCATCGGAACCACCTTATCGAGCAAGCCCATGCTTTTCAATAACGATAGGCCATTGCC
>DATETD010000009.1:0-11405 GCA_035283885.1 Rhodocyclaceae bacterium | reverse complement strand
CCGGGACAACCTTATTACCTTGCTCGCGTCGAAGTCACTCCTAACGGATTGGCCCAACTGCATGGCCGTCAACTGCGTCAGGTTATGCCGATCGACGCCATGATCAAAACCGGCGAGCGCAGCTTCATCAACTACCTACTCAAGCCGATACTCAAGGGTTACCAAACTGCATTGCGAGAAAAATAATATGAAACTGCGACCGATCGTCACCCTGCTGGCCGCCATCCTGCCCTTTACGGCTCACGCTGAAATGTTGTCCTTACATGCCGCTTGGCAACGCGCGCAGCAAGGGGAGCCAGGATGGCGCATCGCGCAAGCCGATGCGGAAGTCGACCGCCAGGAAGAGAACAAGGTGCTAGCCAACCTGCTGCCCTCGGTGCGACTCAACTCCAGCCTCAATCGCAGTGCGTCGGATTACCCCGGCAGCGGCGCGACGGCGGCTACCAGCACCTCATCGACCACCGCATCGAACAGCTTGCTACTGAACCAATCCGTATTTCGCATGCAAAACTTCACCGAGTACCGCCGCGCCAGCGTGCGTAGCGCACTGGCCGCCACACGGTTACAGGGAGAATCGCAGAATCTGGCGCTACGCGTAGCTCAAGCCTATTTCGACGCCTTGCTCGCGATGGACAGCTTACGCTTCGCCCAATTTCAGGAAAACTCGCTGCGCACTCAACTCGATAGCGCACGCAAATCGTTCCGCGCCGGCTCGGGTACGCGGATCGACGTCGACGAAGCCAAGGCGCGCTTGGCCATCGTGACCGCCAACCGTCTGGCCGCCGACAATAACCGCATTTCCGCGTTGAAAAATCTATCCACATTGGTCGGCGCGCCTATCGACGAAATCGTGCCGCTCGACGAGAATCGCGCTCGCGATCTGAAGCTGTCCCCAGCCAGCCACGACGAATGGCTGGAACTGGCGCGGCGCAACAACCCCGAACTCATCGTAGCGACCAAAGCCATTGAGGAGGCGGCGTGGGCCGTCGACACCGCGCGCTCGGGCCATCTACCCACCTTGGATTTTTCCGCCAGTCAGACCAACAGTTCCATCAACCCGGCATCCACCTCCACGGCCCAAAACGCATCGGCAGTCGGCCTGCAACTGAATATTCCGCTCTTTGCCGGCGGCTACACCACGGCAGACACCACGCAAGCCAATGCGCGCTACCAACGCACCCTCGCCGCCAAAGAAAGCACCAGCCGTCAAATCGAGTCCAGCGTGCTGCGCGAGTACAACGGTTTTATCCAAGGCGAAGAGCGGCTGAATTCCTTAGCCGTCGCCTACGATTCCAGCCTGGAAGCCCTGCGCTCGACGCGACGCGGCGTCGACGCCGGCACCCGCACCTCGCTGGATGTGCTGAACGCCGAGTCGCAAGCATATAATGTTCGCCTGCAAAAATCTCAAGCGCGTTACGAACTCATCAAGAACCGACTACGCTTGCAGCAACTGGCCGGTCGCCTCGACGAAGCCGAGATCAAGGAAATCAATAGCTTGCTGGGTCTTACCACCCCCAGCGAGCCGTCGGAAGAAGCGCAAACGGCCTATCCTACCGTCCCAAGCCCGCAAAGGGAAATCCCGCGCGATCCCCCGCGCACCTCGGGACAACCCCGATCTTCGCGCAGCAGCGAAGACCTCGTCGCCGCCAAAAAACGGCGCGAAATCATCGCCGCCCCGCTTCTGGCTGCGCCGCTATCGCCGCCGACGCCTGCGACTAAGGACCATCGCGATATCCCGCCCGTCCCCAAGCCTCCTGCCGTCAAACCCTCGATCACCGCAGAGCAGACCCCAGTCGAGAGTGCGCCGCTAATAACGACGCCCGCGTCGTCCACCGCCGCAACGCAAACCGCGAAGGACGAAACCGCCGACCGTTCGTCGGGAGGGATCGTCGGCTTCTTAAAAAACCTATTTTCCCCACGCCAAACACCTGAAGAAAGCTTACCCACCGTCGCCGTCGCATCCTCCACCACGCCGAGCCCAACGACAAACATCGAAGCGGCGCCCCCTGGCGCGATCGAATCCGCCACCACCGCCGCCGTAGAGCCACCCAATGCCATCAAAGTCGTCGACGCTCCGTCACGCCAGCCGACGCCGACTGCCGTTAAAACACCGCCGCCGCGCCGCGCCGCGTTGACGCCGTTACCCTCGACTCCGGCAACGCGCAACCCGACTCCGCTGAAAATTTCCGCGCCAGCCACACCCTTACCGACGCCCAAGGCGGCGCCAACCCTAGCCGCAGCCCCGGTGATCGCCCCGCGCGGCAACGGTCAACATGTGGTCGCCCTCGGCGCTTACGACGACGCGGAAAACATCGTGCGCTTAGTCGCCGCCGTCGAAAAAGCCGGAGTTGCGGTGTATACCGAGCCGTTGCTGTTCGGACGCACACGCGTGCGCGCCGGCCCGTTCGCCACGCGCAAGGAAGCCGAAGCGGCGATGAACGTATTGAAAAATCGTAAGATTTCCGGAGTCGTCGATAAACGCTAAAGCGTAAAAGTCGGCGCTGGCGCGACGGATGCCGAACCATCCTCGGCGCGGCAACGCGGTACAATCGCAAGATGCGCCGTCGCGCGATGCTACAATGCTAGAACCGTAGCTCCCGCACTGCGGCGGCGCTACGACAGCACGACGACAATTATGCACGCGCCCCTTCGATCGACTTCAAGCGAGTTTCAGGTGAATCCAGCACCCCATCCAAGCCAACCTCAACGCATTGTCATCGCCACGCGCGAATCGCGCCTGGCGCTATGGCAGGCGCATCATGTGCGCGACCTGCTGCAAGACTGCTATCCGCACTGTCGCATCGAACTGCTGGGCATGACCACGCGCGGCGACAAGATTCTGGATCGCCCTCTAGCCAAGGTGGGCGGTAAAGGCTTATTCGTCAAGGAACTCGAAACCGCCTTACTCGAAGGCAGCGCCGATATCGCCGTGCACTCCATGAAAGACGTGCCGATGCATATGGAGCCGGAATTCGCCCTCGTCGCCATCGGCCCGCGCGAACTGCCGCTGGACGCCTTCGTCTCCAATCGTTACGGTCAGTTCGACGAGCTGCCTGCCGGCGCGGTCGTCGGCACCTCCAGCTTGCGCCGCGAAGCGCAAATCCGCGCGCGCTACCCCGAACTCGTGGTGTCCCCCTTGCGCGGCAATCTCGACACCCGACTGCGCAAACTGGACGAAGGACAGTTCGACGCCATCATTCTCGCCGCTGCCGGCCTGATTCGTCTGGGGCTGAAAGAGCGCATCCGCACCGTGCTGCCGGCGGAAAAATCGCTGCCGGCGGTCGGTCAGGGCGCGCTAGGCATCGAAGCCTTGAGCCGCCGCCCCGAAGTCGCCGCCTGGATGGCGCCACTGAACGACCCGATCACCGCCGCCTGCGTCAGAGCCGAACGCGCCGTCTCTCGCGCCTTGGCAGGCAGTTGCGAAGTGCCCTTAGGCGCGTTTGCCGAAATGCGCGACGGGCAAATCTACCTGCGCGGCTTCGTCGCCGCTCCCGATGGCAAGCGCCATGTCCAAGCGGAACTCCAGGGCAGCGCCGGCGATCCGGAAACCCTAGGGCTACAACTCGCCGCCAAACTGCGCGCCCAAGGCGCCGAGGACATTCTGGCCTCGCTCGTAACCTGACGCACGAAGGCCGTGAATACCCCCTCCACGCTGTCGGGACGCCATATCGTCGTCACCCGCCCGATCGATCAAGCCGGTCATCTGACCGGCGCGCTGGACGCCATCGGCGCGATCCCCGTGCTTTATCCGGTAATGGAGATTCGCGAACTCGCCGACCCTACACTTTTGTTGGAAACGGCCATCCGACTCGATAGCTACGACATGGCCGTCTTCGTCAGCCCGAACGCCATCGAAAAAGCGCTACGCGTGATTCTGTCGCGTCGCGCCTGGCCCGCGCATCTTCGCGTCGCCGCCCTCGGTCAGAGCAGCCGACGCGAACTGGAACGTCACGGCATTGTCGATGTCGTCTCGCCGGAGCAGCGTTTCGATTCGGAAGCCTTGCTCGAACTCCCCGAACTGCAGGCCGTCGCCGGACGACGCATCGTCGTGTTTCGCGGCGACGGCGGGCGCGAGCTGCTCGGCGACACGCTGAAAGCACGCGGCGCCACGGTCGATTTTGTAAGCTGCTATCACCGCACTTGCCCCAAACGCGACCCTGGCCCCTTATTCGAACTCTGGGAAACCGGGCGGCTCGACGCCGTTACTCTGACCAGCAGCGAAGGTCTGCGCAATTTCAACCAAATGATCGGTCGCCTCGGCCAAGCCTGGCTTAAAAAAACCCCGGTGTTTGTCCCTCATGCACGCATCGCCGAACAGGCCCACGCATTGGGAATGACACGCGTGGTCGCCACCCCTCCAGGGGACGCGGGATTGATCAGCGGACTCACGCACTATTTCGCCTCATCTTATGGACACTAACGATACGCAGGAAGCTCACTCCCCCGTTTGGCGTCGCCCGTCGCTACGCCTCAAGCTGCTGGTCGGCATCGCCATTGCCGTCATCGTCGCGCAATGGATCGATACTCGCGTGCAAATTGCCGACATCCAACAAGAAGCCGCGCAACGACTCAGCGCCAGCCAGGCCACCGCCAACGAATCGCGCACCCTGGTGCGACAAAACCAGGAAGCTCTGGCCGCACTGCAAAGCAAATACAACACGCTGGAAGCGCGCCTGGCCGAAACGCAAAGCCAGGCGCTCGCATTGCAAGCGATGTACCAGGAAGTCTCCAGCAGTCGCGACGAACGCCTACTCGCCGAGGTCGAGCAAGCCCTCGCCATCGCCATGCAACAGCTTCAGTTTGCGGGTAATGTCGAAACGGCGCTGCTCGCCCTGCAAAATGCCGATGCACGCTTGATGCGCGTCAATCAACCTCAATTCCTCGCATTAAGAAGCATGATTGCGCGCGACATCGAACGCCTAAAAGCGACGCCCGGCGCCGACATCACCGGACTGTCGCTTAAAATCGAGAGCATTGTCGCCGTCATCGATCGCCTCCCGCTCGCCTTCGAACAACGACCGCTCGCCGATGCCGGAAAAACCGCGAACACCGCCGACAACGGCGACAACGGCGAACCCAGCGAAAAACCCGCGCTTTGGCGGGAACTGCTCGCCGATCTTCTGCACGAACTCAAGCAATTGGCGCGCATCGAACGTATCGATCAGAACGACCCTGCATTACTTTCGCCCAATCAAAGTTTCTTCTTACGTGAAAACATCAAGTTACGCCTGCTTAACGCACGCTTGGCGCTATTGCAACGCGATGGCAAAACCTACCGCGAAGAAATCCGTCAGGCGCGCGAATCGCTGCAACGTTACTTCGATCTGCGCGCCAAAGCGGTGCTATCCGTGCAATCCACCTTCAATGCGCTCGAATCGATCGATATCGATTTCGAATTGCCGCGGCTGACCGAAACCATGGCGGCCTTGCGTAACGTCAAATTTGTCCGCCAACGCGGCGGCAACGGGTGAATCGATGCGCGCGATATTCTGGCTCCTGACGCTGGCCGCACTTGCCGTAGGCTTGGCGCTCGCCGCCCGCTACAACGAAGGTTACGTCCTGGTGGTGATGCCGCCTTGGCGCATCGAGGTATCGCTCAATCTATTTCTGCTGTCGACGGCGCTAGGCTACATCGTCGTCTACATGCTATCGCGCACCGTCAGTCATATGGTCGGCCTGCCGCGCAAAGTCGCCGAGTTCCGCCAACGCCGCCGCCGCCAACTCGCCGAAACCGCATTGCACGATGCGTGGCGTCTAATTCAGGAAGGCCGCTATGGTCAGGCGCTGAAATGCGCCGAAAAGGCATGGCCGGATCACAGCACACCCGGCTTGGCCGCCTTGGCGGGATGGCGCGCCGCCCATGCCCTGCACGACGCGCAGCACGCCGCCCCCTGGGAAACCCGCGTGCGCGAAGCCGACGCCTCGGGCTTACGCGCGGCGCGATTGATGATGGAAACCGAAATCGCTCTGGACGAGCGGCGCTTCGAGGACGCCGGCGCCGCATTGCGCCAACTCGCCCAACAGGGCGGACGCCATATCGCCGCATTACGGCTCAGTCTACGCGCAGAACAGGGCATGAAAAACTGGCGGGAAGTCGCGCGCCTCGCCCGGCAACTCGAAAAATACCAAGCGTTGAGCCACGAACAAGCCAACCCGATTCGCCGCCACGCCATCCGCGAAGCCCTACGCGAAAACGCCGGAGACCTGCCGGAACTGCTCAACTACTGGCGAAGTTTGGCGCAAAGCGACCGCACCGATCCCCTGCTGGCGCTTGAAGTAACGCGCGCATTGACGGCATCGGGACAATTTCGCGAAGCCCAACGTATTACCGAAGAGGCGCTGGGCAAAAACTGGGACACCGCCTTGGTGCTGGCCTATGCGGAATGCGGCGGTAATGAAGATGGCAATTTCGGCAACTATGTCGGCAGCCAAGCCGCCGGCAATGTCGTCGGTCGAATTGCCCATGGCGAAAAATGGCTCGCCCAGCACCCGCGCGACGGCGCCTTACTGTTCACTCTCGGTCGCCTATGTGGCCAACAAAAACTATGGGGCAAGGCGCGCAGCTACCTTGAAGCGTCTTTATCCATCGAACCGACGCGCGCCGTGCATGTCGAACTCGCCAAATTATTCGACCAACTTGAGGAAAGCGCGTTAGCCGAGCGCCACTATCGAGCGGCGGCGCTGTTTTAACTGCGCCATCACGCCGTCTGACGCAACAATAAGCCTTGCAGGCTATTGATGCCTTTGCTCATTTGCAAGGCCTCTTCGGAAGGAATCTGCCGTATCACCTCTTTAGTGGCCGGATCGACGATTTTGATGATCGAGCGACCGCTTTCCTCGTCGACCGAGAAATTCAATTCCGGCGCCACCGCGCTGACACGTCGACGCAGATCGTCGGTGGCGCGCTGCATTGCTTCGGCAATATCCGACTTTGCCTCCACGGACTGGTCCGAAGTCGCCAAAGAAACCTCTTTGCTGACCACTTTGACCGGCGTCGCTACCGCTGCCGAGTTCTCCGACAGCATCTCGGAAGCCTGAGATGGCAACGCAGGCGCGGATTGCCCCGGTTGGCCCACGCCCGGGCGTGCGCCTAAATGACTTAGGCCCCCCATGCCGCCAACACTGCCGACGTTACCGATACTCATTTTGTTCTCCCCACTTTCAAGGCGCATTCCGCCCTCTTCGTAGACCTCTTACGGCAGCTTAAACCCGAAACTTGAGCACAAAATCGATAAATTTTTTGCCTTCCTCCGTGCAATGCATCCAATTCGAAAAAAAATCGACGCCGACGGGAGGGCTAGCAGACACAATCCGCTCTCGCCGTCCCGCCGGCGCCGACTTTCGCGATCGAACCGGGCTAGCTAGGCCGATAACTTGTGCAGCTTATTTGTTCGACAGGCATTCCTTCATAAAAGCTTTGCGTTCGTCGCCTTTTTTGCCTTCGGCTTGTTTGTTGCACTCTTTCATTTTGTCTTGTTGCGACGACTTGGCCGGGGCGGTAGCGGCGGGAGGCGCCTTGGCGACAGGAGCGACCGGCGCGGCGGCGGCGGTTTCGCGCTCGCATTTTTTGATCGAAGCGGACTTGGCGGCGCCGCTTAAAGGTTTGCCGTCTTTGCTGACGGCTTTGGCTTCGCATGAGCCGGCGGCGGGCGCTTGCGCCAAAGCCAGTTGGGATGCAAGCAGGACGGGAACGGCGAGAACGAGTAATTGGCGCATGGAAATCTCCTTGAGTCGAAAGATGGCGGATAGGATTGTTGCTGCGCGTACAGTCTAACCGTTACGGTTAAACTTGCGGGCGGCTTAATTGATGATCGCCCGCTCGGCGCTGTCGGCCCGCATTGCCGCCTCCTGCCGATCGAGAAATTCCTGCATACTGTCGATGCCGCGCATGCCGAGAATGGTGGCGCGCACGGCGGCTTCGAGCAAGACCGCCAAGTTGCGCCCAGCAGCGACCGGAATCGTGACGCGACGCACCGGCACGCCGAGGATGGTTTCGTTTTGCGCGTCAAGCGGCAAACGCGCGGCGTCGGGCACGCCCGGCACCGGACGTTGCAAATGCACGATCAATTTCAACCGCATTTTGCGGCGGCACGCGGTTTCGCCGAAGGCGGTGCGGATATTCAGCAAGCCCAGCCCACGCACTTCGAGAAAATCTCTGAGCAGTTCGGGGCAGCGCCCTTCTAGTGTGTCGAGGCCGATGCGCGAGACTTCCATCACGTCGTCGGCAACCAGGCCATGGCCGCGCGAGATCAGCTCCAGACCGAGTTCGCTTTTGCCGACGCCGGAATCGCCGGTAATCAGCACGCCCATACCGAGCACGTCCATGAATACGCCATGCAAGGTGACGGTGTCGGCAAGCTGGCGCGAAACGAAGTTGCGCAAGGTATCGATAACGAAGGCGGCGGAAAGCGGGGTTTGCAGCAAGGGCGTATCCGTCGCTTCGCATTGCCGCAGAATGCCATCGGCAATCTCCATGCCGTCGGCGACAATCAGCGCCGGCGGTTTGGCGTTGAATATCTCCATCATGTGACGCTCGACCTTGTCGCGCGTCTGGCGCAACGCCCAAGCGATCTCGGGCGCGCCGATCACTTGCAGACGTTCGGGATGCATCAGATTCAGATGGCCGACCAAGTCGGCGGGCGAGACCAAGTCCTGCGTCGCCGAGATGATCCGCGTCATGGCGCCGCTCACCCAGGTGAGTTGCAACCTGTCGCGGTTATATTCGTATAAACGGGAGACGATTAGTTGGCGCGCCAATGGGTGAATAGCGTATGTAAGGCGGCGGCGTCGGCGGCGAGGGGCAATTTTTCGCGGAACTCGCGATCCGAAAACATTTGCGCGAGTTCGGCCAGCAGTTGCAGATGCTCTTCGTTGGCGGCTTCTGGGACGAGCAATACGAAGACCAGCGAAACCGGTTTGCCGTCGGGAGCTTCGAATTGCACCGGAGTTTCGAGGCGAAAGAATGCGCCTACGGGTTTTTTCAAGCCTTTGATGCGTCCGTGAGGAATGGCGATGCCTTGCCCCAAGCCAGTCGATCCGAGTTTCTCCCGCGCGAACAGCGCGTCGTAGACGGCATTGCGTGCGATGTCCTGCTGATTTTCAAACAGCAGACCCGCCTGTTCGAACAGACGCTTTTTACTACTGGCTTCGAGCTTGGCTACCACATTGTCCGGCGGTAGCAGACTGGTAATCAGGTTCATGGCAAATGCGCCGGTAAGGCGACAAAAACGACAGCGGCGCGCAGTATAGCGCGCCGCTGTTTGGGCTGACCATGCCGTCGATTATTCCGTCGATTATTCTTCGGCTACCAACGAACGTTTATCTCTGCTGTGATTGGAAATCCGCTCCTTGTGCTTCACAACTTGGCGATCCAGTTTGTCCACCAGCAGGTCGATCGAGCTGTACAGATTGGTGTCGCAAGCGTCGGCAAAAATATCCTTGCCTTTGACGTGTAAGGTGATTTCCGCTTTTTGCTGTAACTTTTCAACGGACAGAATGACGTGCGTGCTAGTCACTTGGTCGAAGTGGCGAAGCACTCGATCAAGCTTGCTGGTAACGTATTCCTTGATAGCCGGAGTAACTTCGATATGGTGCCCGGTGATGTTGAGATTCATGATGTCTCCTAGTCAGATGAGATTCTCAGAGGGTTTTTCTGAGGTTGACCGGCGGAATGCTGAGCAACTCGCGGTACTTCGCAACGGTGCGACGTGCTACGACAATGCCCTGTTCGCCGAGGATTTCCGCAAGCCGGGCGTCCGAAAGCGGCTTTTGGCCGTCTTCGGCGCCGACCAACTGCTTGATCAGCGCCCGAATTGCGGTAGATGAAGCCGCGCCGCCGGTGTCGGTGGCGACGTGACTGCCGAAAAAATATTTGAGTTCGAAAATGCCGCGCGGACTGGCCAGATACTTTTGCGTGGTGACGCGCGAGATGGTGGATTCGTGCAGGTTGACGGTTTCCGCAATTTCGCGCAAGGTCAGCGGTCGCATCGCCACTTCACCATGGTCGAAGAAGGCGCGTTGACGATCGACGATGGCCTGCGAGACGCGCAAAATCGTGTCGAATCGCTGCTGGATGTTCTTAATCAGCCATTTGGCTTCCTGCAACTGCGCCGCCAAGCCCGACGGCGAGGCGCTGGCGCCGCGCTGGCGCTGCATTATTCGTGCATACAGTTGATTGATGCGCAACCGTGGCATGGCTTCGTTGTTGAGATGGACCAGCCATTGCCCATGAATTTTCCGCACATTGACATCGGGAATAATATAGCGCGTTTCTATCGCTGAGTATTGTGCACCGGGGCGCGGATTGAGCGAACAGATCAAACTTTGCGCTTCGCGCAAGGCTTCGTCGTCGCAGCCCAAGGCCTTTTTGATACGAGAAAAGTCGCGCGCAGCCAATAGATCCAGATGTTGACCGACAATCGCTTGCGCCAATTCGCAATAGGGCGCATCCGGCAAACTTTTGAGTTGGAGCGTGAGGCATTCCTGAGCATTGCGCGCGCCGATACCGCAGGGTTCCAGATTCTGTAAGTGACGTAACGCGATGCCGAGTTCGGTCAGCAGGCCCTCGCGCAATTCGCTATCCGCATCGGCGCTCGTCAACAGATCGAGCAACTCGTCCAGCGGCTGGGTCAAATAACCATCGTCATCCAAGGCTTCGATCAGAAAACCGACCAAGATGCGGTCGCGCTCGGAGAGTTGCGTCAACGCGAGTTGAGCGCCCAAATGTTCGCGCAAACTAATGCAGGCTGCCTGAATTTCGCCGCTGTCGATATCGTCGTCGTCCGGATCGCGCGGGGTGTGGCTGCTGCTGAAATCGACGCCCCAGCCTTCCTCGTCGTCGGAGGCGCTCGTCCGCTCCTCGGCTTCGTTGTTTTGCGTGGTCTGCGGCGTCGCCAGCGCGTCCGCCGCTGGGAGATAGGGGGTTTCTTCGGGTTCGTCGCGCTCCAGCAAGGGATTATCTTGCAACGCCTGATCGATTTCGGCGTTCAATTCCAGCGTCGATAGCTGCAAAAGCCGAATCGACTGCTGTAATTGTGGCGTAAGCGCCAGATGTTGAGAGATACGAAGCTGAAGGCCTGGTTTCATTGGGCTGAATGCGGTACAGCGCGTCCGGTTAGGCTTTTACTTGAGGCATGAGTCCGAATGTATCGCCGAATGGCGAGAAAAGTATTGAGATTCATCACATTCTGAAGTGTTCGCCAAGATAAACCCGGCGGACGCTTTCGTTTTCGATCAGTTCGGCCGGTTGCCCCGCCGCCAACACTTCCCCTGCATTGATGATGGTCGCGCGATCGCAGATACCGAGCGTCTCTCGTACATTATGGTCGGTAATCAGCACGCCGATACCGCGCTCCTTGAGAAAACCGATAATTTTTTGAATATCGATCACCGCAATCGGGTCTACG
>DATETD010000008.1:0-3272 GCA_035283885.1 Rhodocyclaceae bacterium | reverse complement strand
CCATCTGCCGCGCCTGTATGAAGATCCGAAAGATCAGGAAAATCTGATTATTCTACGCCGCAGCTTCCATACCTTGAAAGGCAGTGGTCGCATGGTGGGTTTGACCGAGTTGGGCGAGTCCGCCTGGGCCGTCGAGCAAATCATGAATAGCTGGCTGCACGAAGCGCGCGCAGCCACTCCCGCCCTACAGACCATGCTGGAGTTCGCCTACCATTGCTTCAGAGAGTGGATCGGGCAACTGGAAGCTGGCGGCATCGTCGGCTACGAATCCGCCACGGAATTGCTTCGGCATTGCCAAAACGCAACGACGGACAAAACCGAAAAAATCGAAGAGCCGGCTACGGAAGAACAGGAACTGCCGTCCGACGGCTTGGACGACTATCTGGATATCGGCGCTACCGCTCAAACTACGGACGAAACGGCAGCCGAACCCATTGTCGAACTGACTATCGAAGCCGAAGAAACCTCGTCCGCCACCGCAAAGGTGGACTTCGTCGCGCCAGCCGCATCGACCATACGCATCGGCGATATCGAGGTCGAGAAGACTTTGTACGACCTCTACATCGAAGAAACGCGCGGCCATATCGCGGTTCTCATCGCGAATCTGGGTCAAGCCGTCGTACCGGAGAATAACGCCATTCGAGCGGCCCACACCACAGGCAGCATCTCCGCCGCCACCGGCTTCATGGCGATCCATCGCCTCGCTCGCGCTCTGGAGTCCGCGCTCAAACGCCTATCGCTGGTCGAAGCCATCCCCAGCGAAACACAACGGCGAATTTTCGCCCAATGCGCCGAAACTCTGAACCGCATGCACCAAATGGTATCGTCGGGACAACTGCCGGAAGAAGCGGCCGAACTGACTCGACAAGTCGATGAATTGCGTCCGGAAGCGACCGCAACGACGGTGCTTGTCGCCCCGCCTTCGATGCTCGAAGCTCAACCCATCGCGCCCGCGATCGAGGAGCAACCGCCCAGCGCGCTCGAAATCTCTACGGAAGCACCATCCGCCGAGCTTACCTCGATCGCTGCCGAGCAAGCTGCCATTCCACCGGAGCCCGAAGCGGCTTTGCCGGAACAGCCGGTTTTTGCGCCAACCCAGACGATTGTTCCGCTACAAGCAAAATTCACGGCCAGCGCCGCACCTACGACGCCGTTGAGAAGCGTTCCCACCCCACCACCGACAGTGATTCCCACCGTGGATCGCGACCCGGCGGACCGTCGCCGGCAACAGATCGAAGACGAAATCGACGAACAATTACTGCCGATTTTCCTCGAAGAGAGTGTCGATCTGATGCGCAATGTAGGCGAAGCCCTGCGCGCCTGGAGGCAAGCACCCTATAGCGAGGAAATTGCTTCCGGACTGAAACGCGCTCTGCATACGCTCAAGGGCGGCGCCCGCATGTCGGGCGCTATGGTGTGCGGTGAATTGCTGCATTCCATGGAGTCGCGCATCGAGCAAGCCACAGCGATGCGTAACGTGCAGCCCTCGACCATCGACAATTTAGAGGCCTCCTACGACCGCGCCTCGATGATGATCGAACGTCTGCGCAATCCCGAGACCTTCGTCGGCGCCGAAACCGTAACGTCTTTGCCGGAGCCAAGCCCATTGGCAAGCGTCGGCATTACGCCGGACGAGCCAAAAGCGGAAGCTATCGTTTCACCCAAGCCGTTGCCGCAAAGCGTCGATACCACCGCTGCAGCGCCGGCTCGCGCCGAAGTCGCCGCCCCAACAGCCATTACTCACGATGGCGCACAAGCCAGCACCGCTCAAATCCATCTGCGCGTACGCGCCAGCCTGTTCGATCAACTGGTGAACGAAGCAGGCGAAGTCGCGATTTCGCGCGGTCGCATCGAAGGAGAAATGCGCGCCATCAAGGCATCGCTATTGGATCTTACGGACAACGTCATCCGCCTGCGCAACCAGCTACGCGAAGTCGAAATTCAAGCCGAGTCGCAAATGCAATCGAGCCACGCGTTGATCACCGAAAGTGCGCAACAGTTCGATCCGCTTGAGTTCGACCGTTTCACGCGCTTCCAAGAAGTCACCCGCATGATGGCCGAAAGCGTCAACGACGTATCGACCGTACAGCACACTCTGTTGCGCAATCTTGATCAGGCCAATGCGGCGCTCAATGCTCAAGCGCGGTTGACACGCGAGCTGTCCCAGCGCCTGATGAGCGTGCGCATGCTGCCCTTCGCCAACATCGCCGAACGCTTGCACCGAGTTGTGCGTCAAGCCGCCAAAGATGCCGGTAAACGCGCCAATCTGGACATTCGACAAGGACAGATCGAACTGGATCGCTCGGTATTGGACAAGATGACCGGGCCGATCGAGCATCTGCTACGCAACTGCGTCGCTCATGGCCTCGAAGACAGCAACACACGCGCCAAAGCGAACAAGGATGAAATCGGTCAAATCACCCTCTCCCTTGCCCAGGAAGGCAATGAAATCGTAATCGCCATCGCCGATGACGGCGCCGGTCTGGATTTCGAACGTATCCGCGACCTAGGCGTACAGCGAGGACTCATTCCCGCCGAGAGCGCACACGAACTCGACGAAGCCGCCCTGACGCAGTTGATTTTCCAATCGGGATTTACTACGGCGGGCGAAGTCACCACGCTGGCCGGCCGGGGCGTCGGCATGGATGTGGTTAAAAACGAAACCGTCGGCTTGGGAGGACGCATACTCGTCGACTCGAACCGAGGGCAAGGTTCGACCTTCCGCCTGTACCTGCCGCTGACGCTCGCCGTTACGCAAGCCGTCATGGTGACGATAGGCAGTCGACGCTACGCCATCCCTTCGTCCATGATCGAACAGGCGCGCGAACTCAAACCGAAAGTCATCGCCGAAATTCGCGCTGCCGGTGGAACCGAATGGTTGGGTCATCGCTACCCCTGGCGCTATCTGGCCGAGTTGCTGGGCGAAGTCGGTGTCAAGCCCCCTCCTGCGCGTCGGCACTGGATGCTCTTGGTCAAGGGCGGTAGCGATCGCCTCGCCATGGAGGTTGACGGACTCACCGGCAATCAAGAAATCGTGGTCAAGCCTTTAGGCTTGCAACTGTCGCGCGTACCGGGCTTGGCCGGCGCGACCGTGCTGGCCAATGGCGAAATTGCGCTCATCCTGAACCCCATCGCTCTAGCGATTAACGCCAACACCCGCGAGCGGCGCATCGACTTTACCGGCACACGGAAATTCGACGCCACGATGACGACCGTGCACAGCGCGACCACCGCAGCGGCGGCAGCGGCGGCTCAAGCCCCTGTCGCGGCGG
>DATETD010000007.1:0-4761 GCA_035283885.1 Rhodocyclaceae bacterium | reverse complement strand
CCCTGCCTCTCGTGCGCCACCCATGCGCTCGGTCAAATGCCGCTCGAAGTCTCGATAGTCGGCGCTGACGGGACGGTGCTCGACCAGGCTTGGCGCGATCAGCACGGGCTGACGCGCGAATTCGCCGCGCCTGAAGCCTTGTGACCGCCCCGCTGCTGGTGTTCGGCTGGGGCAACCCCAGCCGTGGCGACGACGCGCTCGGCCCCCTGTTCATCGAGCAGTTCGAGCAGCTCGTGCACCAGCATCCGGAATGGGGTGAAATCGACTACCTCACCGATTTTCAACTGCAAGTCGAACATGCGCTCGACCTACAAAACCGTCGCCGCGTGTTGTTCGTCGACGCCAGCCGCAACGCGCCCGCGCCATGCACGCTGCACGCGATCCAGCCCCATAAGGACGCCAGTTTCAGCACCCATGCGATGAGCGCGCAAACCATCCTGCAAGTCTATGCCGACATCCACGACAGCGCTCCGCCGCCGACGTGGCAACTGGCGATTCGCGGCGTCGATTTCGAACTCGGCGCGCCGCTATCGAACGTAGCGCAAGAGCATCTGCACGCCGCGCTGGCAATCGTCGCGGCCTGGATGGACGCCGACATGCAAATCGTTTCAACCCGATGAAAAATTCCGGATATTGCTGTATGCTTCATGACGCAACGCGAAAGGCGTAGCCCTCCCACCCCCTACAAGGAATGCCCCATGATTCAAAACATGAGCATCAAAGCCAAACTGACGTTCTTGATCCTCGTTTCCCTGATCGCATTATCGACGCTTGGCGGAGCGGCGTTTTACGGCTTGAACACCGACAAACGCCATATGGACGAAATCGGCGCCAATCGATTGCCCTCGGTGATGAGTCTGGATGCAATGAGATCGCAAAGCGTCGAAGTGAGACTCGCCGACCTGAGTGCGGCGATTTACGAGAACGATTACCAGTCGCAGGAAAAATTCGCCGAAGTTTTAGTCCGACGCAAGGGCGATTGGGCCGATTACGAGAAAAATCTCAAAATCTACGAACCGCTGCCGCAGGAAAAAGAAGAAGAGATCGTCTGGAAGCAATTCGAAAAGGAAATCGCCGAGTATCAAGCCAGCGAGCAGCGCCTGGCGGGGATTATCGAAAAAATGAGTCGCAACAGCGAGCAGAAAACGCAACAAGCATTATTTGTCGATTTTTACCGGGAACTCGCCATAGGCGACCCTTTATTTCAAAAGGCGATGACGTCCTTAGAAAAGCTGATCGCTCTGAATGCAAGTTATGCCGATAGAGCCGTAAAGCTCAGCAACGAATCGGCGCAAACGATCAAAACCCTAGTAACCGTCGTCTTGGCGCTCGCCGTGGTTTCCTCCATCCTGCTCGGCATGCTGATCCTGAACAGCACGCTGAAGCAACTCGGCGGCGAACCGGCGCTGGCGGTCGAACTCGCCCAACGCATCGCCGTCGGCGATCTCAGTAGCCAAATTCATCTCCAAGCCGGCGACGCCACCAGCCTGATGGCGTCGATGAAACAGATGATGACTTCGATTCAAGCCTTGATCGCCGACGCCGATCGATTGGCGCAAGCGGCGGTATCCGGCAAGCTCTCCACCCGCGCCGACGCCAGCCGCCATCAAGGCGATTTCCGCAAGATCGTCGAGGGCGTCAACGCCACGCTCGACGCCGTGATCGTTCCGCTCAACGTCGCCGCAAGCTACGTCGACAATATATCCAAAGGCAATATTCCGCCCAAGATCGTCGAGACCTACCACGGCGATTTCAACACCATCAAGAATAATCTCAACACCTGCATCGAGGCGGTGCACGCCTTGGTCGAAGACGCCGGCAAACTTTCCAAGGCCGCCGTCGAAGGCCGACTGACGACGCGCGCCGACGCCTCCCGCCATCAAGGCGACTTCCGCAAGATCGTCGAAGGCGTCAACGCGACCTTGGATGCGGTGATCGGCCCGCTCAACGTCGCCGCCAGATATGTCGACGATATTTCCAAGGGGAATATCCCGGAGAAAATCGTCGATGCCTATAACGGCGATTTCAACACGCTTAAAGACAACCTCAACACCTGCATTGCGGCGGTCAACGCCTTGGTCGAGGATACGAAAATGCTGTCCCAGGCCGCGATCGAAGGCAAGCTATCGACGCGCGCCGACGCCAACCGACATCGGGGGGATTTTCGCAAGGTGGTCGAAGGAATCAACCACACGCTCGACAATGTGGTCGGCCCGATCGACGAGGTCTGCCGCATCATGGAAGCGATGTCGGTCGGCGATATCACCCAAACCATCGCGAAGAATTATCAGGGCGATTTCGACAAACTGAAACACACCATCAACTCGACGATCGCCAAGCTCGCCGAGACGATCGCCGAAGTCAATAATACCGCCGACGCCTTGACCAGCGCCACCAACCAGGTTTCGGCCACGGCGAATACGCTCTCGCAAGCTTCATCCGAACAGGCCGCCTCGGTCGAAGAAACCTCCGCCTCGATCGAACAGATGTCCGCTTCGATCAAGCAAAATACCGATAACGCCGTCGTCGCCGACACCATGGCCTCGGAAGGCACTAAAAAAGCCGCCGAAGGCGGAAAATCCGTCACCGAAACCGTCTCGGCGATGAAGCAGATCGCCAAGCGCATCGGCATTATCGACGATATCGCGTATCAGACCAATTTACTCGCCTTGAATGCGGCGATCGAAGCGGCGCGCGCCGGCGAGCATGGCAAAGGCTTCGCCGTCGTTGCCGCCGAAGTGCGCAAGCTGGCCGAACGCTCCCAAGTCGCCGCGCAAGAGATCGGTCAATTGGCCGCCAATAGCGTCGGGATGGCCGAGAAAGCCGGCAAATTACTCGACGAAATCGTACCGGCCTCGAAGAAAACCGCCGATCTAGTGCAGGAAATCACCGCCGCCTCGCAGGAGCAAAGCTCGGGCGTCAATCAGATCAACAACGCGATGGCGCAACTCTCGCAACTCACTCAACAAAACGCCTCCGCCGCCGAAGAATTGGCCGCAACGTCCGAAGAAATGAGCGGGCAAGCCAGTAGCCTGCAAGAAATCATGGGCTTTTTCACGATCGCCGGCCAGCGCAGGAAATCGATGGCGGCCAAGGTCAAGGAAAAAGCCGCAGGCGCGCATCTGGCCGCCAAAAACATCGACCGAGTGAAAGAATCCGATTTTGCGCGGTTTTAGGTCGTATTTGGGTCGCTTGGGCGTCCTTCGTCAGCCCAAGCTACTCGGGATTACGACCGCCTTGCCAAACCCATTGCAATAAAGCGTCCATCGCCGCTTGAGCAGCGCCGGCGTTGGCGTGGTTGACCAGGAACACCACGGCCCAACGCTGGCCGTTTTGGTCGAGCACGAAGCCGGCGATGCTTTTGACGCCTTCGAGCGAGCCGGTCTTGATATGCGCTTGACCGGCGACGCCGTTTTGCTTGAGGCGTTTTCTCATCGTGCCGTCGGTGGCGGCGACCGGGAGCGAGGACATCAATTCCGGCATCGTCGCGCTATGCCACGCCGATTGCAGCAGCCGACCGAGGCCTTGCGCCGAGATGCGCTCGCGACGCGAGAGGCCGGAGCCGTTTTCGAGCACCAGTTCGGGCAGGCTCAATTTGCGCTGCGCAAGCCAAGTGCGCACCGTTGCGGCGGCGCGTTCCGCCGTGGCCGGGCGGCGCGGCTCGTCGCTTTCCATCGCCAAGGTCAGGAATAATTGGCGCGCCATGACGTTATTCGAATATTTATTGATATCGCGCACGATCTCGGCCAACGGCAACGAGGGCAGGGTGGCGAGACTGCGCGCGTCGGCGGGAGGCGCGCTTTCGCGCCAATTACCGCCGACTTGGCCGCCGACCTGGCCGCCGAATTGCCCACCGAGTTCGGCCCACAACTGACGGAATACGCCGAAAACATACTGCGGCGTATCCGGCAGCGCGATGTTCCATCGTTGTTCGCCGCAGTCGGGCTGGTAGCTGCCGCTTAAGGTCAGGCGTATCGTCTCGCCTTGCCGCGCGATATCGGCGCGTAAGCGTTCTTTCCAGTCGCCGCAGCCGCGCCCGTTCGCCAATGTCAGTTGATTGACGACATCGAGATTGCTGGGCGCAGGCTCCAGCCCGAGCTTGATCCGGTTGTTTTCGCGCTCGGGCATCAGCAGCACCGCGACCGCTTTGAAATTCAACAGCAAAGCGTCGGGCATGGCGTTGTACGGGCGCACGCCCATGCCGTCGAACCGTCCCGGCTCGACGTCGACCGCCGCGAAGGCGCTACGATCCAGCACCAGGTCGCCGCGGATCTCGCGCACGCCGTGTGCGCGCACCTGACGCAGCAAGCGACCGAACTGTTCGTAGGTCAATTTCGGATCGCCGCCGCCGCGCAGATAGAGATTGCCGTTGAGTACGCCATCGACCAAGGTTCCGTCGATCAGCGCCTCGGTCTGCCACGCATAGGCCGGGCCGAGCAGATCGAGCGCTGCATAGGTGGTGACGAGTTTCATCGTCGATGCCGGATTCAGCGGCGTCTGGGCGTTGAGCGCCAGCAGCGGGGCAGGATCGGCAAGATTTTTGACGTAAATGCCGACGGCGTTCGCCGGGATGCCGGCGTTTTTGAGGGCCTGGGCGACGTTAGCCGGCAAGCGATCGTTCGCATAGGCGAGATTCGCCGCCAGCGCGCACAGCGCAAGGCGGATAAGGTCAATAAATTTCATGCGGAGAGACTTAAGCGAAAGCCGGGACGCCGATCAGCCAGAGGTGTCCGTAAACAGCGAATGCCGCCCAGATCAGGC
>DATETD010000006.1:0-9943 GCA_035283885.1 Rhodocyclaceae bacterium | reverse complement strand
GGCGCCGGCGCTCTGACATTGGTGCTGGGTACGACAAAGCTACTGACGCTTAATTTGCCATTGCTCGTCGCAAAATCGATTTTCGTACCCGCCGGCATGATGTTCCCGTTGACATCCACAATCCCCACCGAAAACCCTATCGTTTTACCGCAATGATTCAAATCCATCGCCGCAGGCATGGTGATGACGGCATTCGAACCGGAAAACACGACTACTAGGCTATCGCGCACATGAATGGATTTGTTGGTTCCCGACGGACAGGTTCCGGCCTTGCTACCGGCGGCCTCGTTACACAGCACGCCATTGTATTTCCCATCCGCCGTATCCTTGCCATCGCCATTGAAATCGATATACGTTTCGGTAACCTCGCGCACCCCATTCTCACTATCGTCCCTGAAAGCATCGGCCATATCGGTCGAATTTCTGTTGTTATTCGCATCGGTAATGTACAACTCGTTCGCCGTATCCGCCGCACTGGCGCCGGTATCCGCCAATCCGTTGCTGTTCAGATCGATAAAGCTTTCTTCGCCTACAGCATACGCCAACACTGTGACTCGACCATCGGTGGGGCGCGGATTTTGACTACTCAAGGTCGCGCTGCACGCGCCGTCCTTCGTCACGCACGAAGACACTACCGATCCGCCTTCCGTGGTGAAATTGACTGCCGTGCCATCCGGTACCGGGTTATTGAAATGGTCGGCCAATCGCATGGTCAGCACCGTGGTCGAACCATCGTAATTCCAACCTTCGATATTCAATATCGTCGCGCTTAAGGAGGTGCTGTCCTGATCGGGAATCCCGGTCGTCACCGTCAATTGATCGGATTGCGTGGTCAGCGTACTGGTCCCCGATGCGACACTGGCGTACACTCTGACCGGCGTACTGATCGTTCCCGAGTTAACGCTCACCACAGCGTAACCCGTTATCGGATCCGATACGGCTGTCGATGTCGTCGGAGTGGCCCCCCCCGTCAAGGTGATCCCACCGATGCTGGTGCTCAACGAAAAACTCACGGTCTTGCCGCCTACCGGATTACCGTTGTTATCGACCACCTTGAAAGTCACCTGCGAGGATTCCTGCCGACCCAAGCCTCCCATGCCCTTCAAGGTAATGCTGGCAGGCGAAGCCGAAACGAACTGAATCGAGCCCGTCGACGGCGGCGTCACCGTAACCGTGGCTTTCGACGAAGCGATGGTGCTGACCGAAGCCGTGACTTCGTCCGTCCCCGAACAACCATTGTCGCGATACGAGGCGATAGCGGAACCGCCTATGGTCGTAACGCTGGCAGTCAACACTGCCTTACCGCTAGACGCACACGGCGAAGAGAAGGTCACAACTTGTTGCGAGGTGACTTTCGTTGCATTAACCGTAACATCGACCGAAACACTGGTCGTACCATACGCGGACAACGCCGACGACCCCACGCCGAATACGGGAGTCGTCACCGCCACTTTCGAGTGACCAATAGAATACCCCATCGACCATTCCACCGCCGTCGGATTCACCTGCGACGTTGCCTTAATCGTTCCCGCACCATTGGCAGTCAAGCTCGCAGGCCGCAGCTTCACCGTCGCCACTCCTTTTGCATCCGTCAACGCCGTTTTCGGTTCGATCGCTGCCAAGGTCTCGTCGGTGCTAAATGTTATGACTTCATTCGCAACCGCGTTACCCTTGAAATCCTTCAGTACCACCGACACATCCACCGCAGATGATATATCCGTATTACTGACGGTCGTGCCAAAGGTATCGGAAGTCAAGGTGCGCACGGGAACTGCCGTCGTCGTCGTGACGCTAGAGGTCGTCGTAACTGCACCGCCGGTACTCCCGCCCGCACCGCCGCCGCCGCCGCATCCAGTAAGAACGAGAGAGATCGATAGCAGCAGCGATAATAGATACGGCAGATACGATACTCCTCCACCAACGGAGTTCTGGCAATTCTTTAACATTCCTTGCATCCTCATTACAGGTAACTAAAGCAGTTTAGCGCGAAAACGATTGACTCAAGGTCGAATCCAGAATGCGCGGCGTGATGAATATCAACAATTCACCCTTGCTGTTGATTTTTTCGTTACTCTTGAAAAAATTCCCCAACACCGGCAAATCGCTTAGATAAGGTACGCGGTTTTCGGTATTGGCCGTATCGTCGGTCACCACTCCACCCAACACCGCCGTGCCGCCGTTATCCACCGTTACTTTGGTTTCCAACTTCGAGGTATTGATCGAAGGCGGCGTACCTGCTCCTACTGTGTCGTTAGTCACCGTAAGCTGTAGGATGACAGTTCCATTAGGCGCAATTTGTGGTTTGACCGCGAGCGACAAGGTCGCATCGATAAATTGTGTCTGCGTGCCGAACGACGATGCCGTCGAATAGGGGATTTTGGTGCCGCGCGCGATCGTCGCCGAAACATTATTCGCCGTCACGATGCGGGGGCTGGATATATTGATCGTCCTACCTTCGCTTTCGGCGGCCTGCAATTCCAAGTTGATGAATTTAGTGAGCTTGGAATTAAAAATACTCACGGCAAAGGTATTCGCCGCCGCCGAGATCGGCAGATTGACTTGCGGACCATTGAAAACGGCGCCGGAAGCCACACCCGCCCCAAGCGTCTGACCGGTTGGACCCAGCATACTCGATGTCGTCTGACCGAACGTGGCGAATGCGTCCGTTCCCGGTATCCGTGTGCCGACACCGCGACCGGCAACCGTATTGCTTAAATCGTTATATCCCAAACGCATCCCAAGAGAACGATTGAAACTGGTGTCCGCGCGCACCACCCTGGCTTCGATCAACACCTGCCGCTCCGGCACATCCACTTGCCGTATCATTTCACGAACCTGCTCTATTATCGAGGCGATATCGGTTACGAACAGCTTATTGCTGGGTTCATGCACATTCATTGTGCCGCGCGCCGACAGTATCCCCGACAAGCGACCGGTTTTATCGCTGGTAACCCCGGATACGCGCGAACTGGATGCCGCACCGCCGCCGGCCCCATCGGAGGCCGCATTAAACGTGCTGGAACTTACAAAGCTACCGCCTGCCGACTGGCCGGCGGACACCTCTCGCCGCGCCGAAGCCCCCGACGAATCGCCCAATAACAATAGATCGCGAATTTCTTTCGCTTTGGCGAAATTAAGCTGAAACACGGCGGACTCCAGCGGCGCCGTTTCTATCCTGCGCTGACTTTCATCGGCGACATCGGCTTCGCGTTTTTGCAGTACGCCGCGATCGCCGAACAGCACCACGTCGTTGCGGATGCGCATCCCGGCATTCACTTGATTCAGCACAATCTCAAGCGCCTGATCGTAAGGAACATTATCCAAAGCAACCGTCACTTTGCGACCGTTCAGCGATGGATCGATCAACACGTTTTTACCGGATATTTCGGCCAGTGTGCGCAACACCAAAACCGATTCAGCCTCGTAAAAGTTGATCGAGACTTTTTGCCCTTGCTGCCCGGCCTGCACCAATTTATTGGCGTCGTCGACGGAAACCGGCTTAACCTCGATCGTCAATTGGTTATTGACGATATTCGATTGATGCACCCAACGACCGCGCGCCGCGATCTGCACCCGCACCCGCCCGGAAATCTCGCGCGTCGTAATCGAGGAAACCGGCGTGGCAAAATCGTTGACATCGCGACGATTCTGCAAGCGTTCGGGCAATTCGATATCGCGCAACTCCACGGTCAGACCGGCGCCATCGCGCCGCACGTCGATCGGCACCGTACCATCCGTCAGGTCGATCACAATATTCGCCTGTCCGTCGTCGCCGCGCCGGAACAAAATATCGCGCACCGAGGCAATATCTCCTGCGACTTTTTCATGCTCGCTTTTCACTGGGGCCGGTTGATAATAGCTGGCCGGCTTTTCAGCGATGGGTGCATTGCCAGCCGCCGCTTGCGATTGCATTTTGATCATCAGCGCATCGCCCGCTATTTCGGTGCTGAACTTCATCGAACGGACAAGGTTCAGCACCAAGCGCGTCAATTTATCCGTTTGCACCAGATTGAGGCTCTTCAAATCGCCGACAGCGAGCTGCTGACTGGTTTGCCCCGATTGATTGTCGATATCGGGAAAATCGAAGACGATGCGCGGAGGCTCGACTACGCTCCAATTTCCCGGCATGGCTTTCAAGGGCGCCGCCATCTGCACCTTCAACAGAATTTGATCGCCATCGCGTCTGACCTGAATCTGCTTGATGGAATTCTCTACCGCCATTGCAACATTCGCCGTAAGTAACGGAACGACAAAAAGCGCGACAAAAAGCGCGGCAAAACTCGAAGACATAGCGCATCCTTTTATATAGATTGCCGACAGCGAACCGACTTCGCCCACTCGTCCGAAAAACATTCCAGCTCGCATCAATATCCCCCTTCTTTCGGCACCTGAAGCAACTTTTCTTGGGGCGTCCAGGCGCCATTGACATCTCTTACCGTCTCAAGCACAATCACGCCATCCTTGGTGATGGAGGTGATTTTGCCGAAATTCTGCCCCATGTACTCGCCGATACCCACATGCTTGGGCTTGCTGGGCGGAGGCGTTTGCATCAACGCGTAAGGCGTCGCTCCCGACAAAATTACCCCCATCACTCGCAACTCTTCCAGAGCAAACGCCTCCAGCGGCTGCGGGGGGCGCGTACGATCCGGCGCCGTGCTGGCGACGACGATCTCCGCCGACACTATCTTGGCGGGCGAAAAAGGCGAGGTCAAATCGCTCGCCTCATAAGCCACCACGGGGAACGCGGTAATTTCCGGCAGAGGCGGCACTTTACCTCTCATTCCCTTCGTTTGATCGCGCATCCATTCCTTGAGATTCTGATGCTCCTCCGAAGCGCAACCGCCGAGCATCGCTACCCCCAACACTCCCAAGACGGCAATCAATCCACCCAATCGACTCCGACTCCGACTCCGACTCGACCGACTCAATGAATTATGCAAGGATTTCATTTTGTCGACACCTCGAAAAGTCTGCATCGATCCGAAAGTCGGCGCTGACGCCACGGAGTCCGACCCAACGGGAGCAGGAAGCGCGCTCATTTCTTAACTCCCGGCTTCTTTTTCTGCTGAGCCAATTCGCTATCGTCGAGATAGCGGAAGGTTTTAGCCATGGTATTCAACGTCAGCACATCCGCCTTACCTCCCGCCACCAACTTGATATCGTTCAATGTAACGATACGCGGAAGCTTGGCGATATCTCCGGAAAATGCGCCGACATCGTGATAACTCCCGGTCAATGTCAAAGTAATCGGCACTTCCGCATAGAAATCCTTCGCCTGTTCGCCGCTGGGTCTGAATAACTCCACCAGCAAGCCGCGACTCTGCGCCGCCTTATTGATCTCTACCAACAGCTCGCCCATTTCGGCTTTATTCGGCAACTGTTTCAATAAGGCGCCGAAAGAGCGATCGATCTCCGCCAGTTGACGCCTATACTCATCCAAATTCACCGCCTGAGTCTTTTTACCCAACCACTCCTCTTTCAGCTTCGACTCCTGCGCTTGCTTGGCGTCCAAATCTTCAAGCTGCACGTTCCAACCGAACCACCATGCCGAGCCGATCAAGGCCGAGAACAATCCCAGCAAAATCGCGACTCGCGGCGCCAGCGGCCATAAACCCGGATCGCGAGGATCCAGCGTTTTGAAATCGGTGGCAAGTTGCTGAAAATCGACCATCGGCGCCTTAGGCAGCGCCGGTACGTCTTTTCCTTTTTTATAATCGACCTTCGTTTTTTTCTGGAACAAGTTGGAAAGATTCACTTCTTACCCCCCTTGCCTTTATCGCCTTCGGTCGTTTGACGCGTAATCGCCGTTGTCACGCTAAATGCATTCAAGCGCCGGTTGGCGACGACCTCGGCCCTCGTTTCGAACAAGGTCGCCCCCTCCAGCAGCGGCGACTCATCCAGATTATTCATCAACGTCGTGATGCGCGCGTTCGTCTGAGCATATCCGGACAACACGATGCCTTGGCCACTCTGCGTGATGCTGCGGAAATAGATCCCCTCAGGCACTCGCTTAGCTAGCTCATTGAATAAATGCACATTTTCGGAACGATTCGCCTGTAAGGCCTCGATCACCCGCTTACGCGCCAACAAGGCCTCCGTCTGCTCCTTAATCTTTTTGATCTCGGCGATTTCCTTGTCCAGACTCGCAATTTCATGCTTCAAAAATTCATTCCTATCGTTTTGGGAATTGATCGCATTATTGATCGCCGAAAAACCCAACAACCAAACCACGCCTGCCAAGACAGCCACCAAACCCAACAATGCGTAAAACTGCTGACGCCTCGCTTTACGTTTCTCTTCGCGATGCGGAAGTAGATTGATCCGTATCATTGATCGAACTTCCTCAAGGCCAAACCGCAAGCCACCATCAACGCCGGCGCATCGACCGCCAATTGTTTAGCGCGCACGCGCTGCGCAATCGCCATTCCCCCGAAGGGGTCGGCCAACAAGGTATTCACTGTGGTTCTTTGATTGACAATGGCGTCGACACCCGCAATCAGCGCCGAGCCACCGGCAAGAACGATATGATGAACCTCGTTGTAGGGAGTCGAGGTGTAGAAGAACTGCAAAGCGCGCGCCACTTCCTGCGCCAGACTTTCCAGAAAAGGCTGAAGAACTTCGGCCTCGTAATTGTCCGGCGGCGTGCTGGATCGCTTCAGATTCTCGGCCTCCTCCATGCTCATGCCATAGGCACGCATGATGTCGTCCGTCAATTGCGAACCGCCGAACGCCTGCTCTCGAACATACAATTGAACATCGTTCCGCATCATGGTGACTTTCATTGCCGCTCCGCCGATATCCACCAACGCAACCACCTGATCGCGCCCCTCGCGCGGCAACTGCTTCACCACCAATTCATACGCCGCCTGAATCGCATACGACTCCACATCCATAACGACAGGTTTGAGCTGAGCCAATTCGGCCGCCGCCACGCGATCCTCGACCTTCTCCTTGCGCGAGGCCGCCAGCAACACTTCGACATCATCCGGATTGGAAGGCGCCGGACCGATCACCTGAAAATCGAGATTGACCTCTTCGAGCGCAAACGGGATGTATTGATTGGCTTCCGATTCGACCTGAATTTCCATTTCCTGCTCGCGCAGACTCGCAGGCAAGGTGATTTTTTTGGTAATCACCGCCGCCGTCGGCAAGGCCATGGCGATAAAACGCGTCGACGAGCCCATGCGCTTCCAACAACGTTGCAACACTTCGGCCACCCCTTCGATCGAAGTCAAATTGCCATCGACCACCGCATCCTTGGGGAGCGGCTCGATCGCGTAACGTTCGACTCTAGGCTGCCCCTTACCGGCATCGGACAATTCGACCATCTTGATCGAGGTTGAACTAACATCCACCCCAATCAGAGGGCGCAGCTTGGGGTTAAAGATCGACTTAAGATTTGAGACATCGATCTGCAAGGACTTTTCCTTTAGTAAATACAGCGTTAGAGGGGAATGTTCAGAAACTGGTTCAGATGCTAGCAACAACTATAACGACTGTAAAGAGAATTTATCGAGAACATCGAATATCGAGAGCCATTTTTACCACAGCTATAATGCCGTGAATTATTTTTTTGCGTTGCTTTAGGACGCTATACCTCAATTCAACCGTCTCACCGAGCTCCTACCCGTGACTACATCCCCACCTGCTACCCCCATCGGCGCGCTCGCGCGCTGGCTCTTGTATATCTCGTTGATTATCGGCGGAATAGCGTTGAGCATCGGCGCGCTGATCGGCATCGCCATCACGCTGGCTTACCCGCAACTCCCCTCGATGGACGTGCTCACCGACTATCGTCCCAAAATTCCGCTTCGCATCTACTCCAGCGACCTGCGCCTGATCGGCGAGTTCGGCGAAGAGCGCCGCAACTTCACCCGCATCAAAGATATTCCCGACATAATGAAGCGCGCCATCCTGGCGGCGGAGGACGAGCGCTTCTATCAACATCCGGGTATCGACTCGATCGGCCTGCTGCGCGCCGCCTACAGCAACTTCCTCGGCGGCGGCAAACGCCAGGGCGCCTCCACCATCACCATGCAAGTCGCGCGCAACTTTTTCCTCTCGTCGGAAAAAACTCTGACGCGGAAATTCTACGAAATGCTGTTGTCGTTCAAAATCGAGCACAACCTCGGTAAGGACGCGATTTTCGAGATCTATCTCAATCAAATCTATCTCGGGCAACGCGCCTACGGCTTCGCGGCGGCGGCGCAAATTTATTTCGGCAAAGCCATTAAAGACATCTCCATCGCCGAAGCGGCCATGCTCGCCGGCCTGCCGAAAGCCCCATCGACCTACAATCCGGTCGCCAACCCCAAGCGCGCCCAGTTGCGCCAGCACTATGTCTTGCGGCGCATGCACGAACTCGATTACATCGACGACACTCAATGGAAAGCCGCCCTGGCCGAAACATTGCATGTCAAACGCGACATCAACGACTTCGGCGTTCATGCCGACTATATCGCCGAAATGGCGCGGCAAATCGCCGTCGAACAGTTTCCCGACGACATCTACACGCGCGGCCTCAACGTCGTCACCACGATCGAGCACAACGAACAGTTGGCCGCCTACCAAGCCGTGCGGCGCGGCGTGCTCGACTACGACCGTCGCCATGGGTATCGCGGCGCCGAAGCCTATATCGACTTGAAAAATCTGAACGCCAAAGACGAAGAAACTCTAGAAGAAAGCCTGGCCGAATACACCGACAGCGACGACCTGCTCCCCGCCGTCATTCTCGAAGCCTCGCCCAAACAGGTGCGCGCCTATCTGCGCGGCGGCGAAACCGTCGATATCGCCGACGACGGGCTGAAATTCGCCGCACGCATGCTCGACGACAAAGCGCCGCCCAACAAACAGCTGCGCCGCGGCGCCGTCGTTCGTTTGCAAAAAACCGAGAAAGGCTGGCAAATCGCGCAACTGCCCGAGGTCGAAGCCGCCTTTGTCGCCGCCAGCCCGATCGACGGCGCGATCCGCGCCCTAGTCGGCGGTTTCGATTTCAATCGCAATAAATTCAACCACGTTACTCAAGCCTGGCGTCAACCCGGATCGAGCTTCAAACCCTTCATCTACTCGGCGGCACTGGAAAAAGGCTACGCACCGTCGACCGTCGTCCCCGACGAACCGATCGTCATTTCCGCCGAGGACACCGGCTCGCAGGCCTGGGAACCTAAGAATTACGACGGCAAGTACGACGGCCCGATCAGTCTGCGCACCGCCCTGGCTAAATCGAAAAATATGGTATCGATACGCCTGATGCGCAGCATCGGCCCGCAGTACGTCCAAGACTATGTCACGCGTTTCGGCTTCGACGCCGACAAGAACCCGCCGTATCTGACGCTCGCCTTAGGCGCAGGCGCAGTGACGCCTTGGCAACAAGTTGCCGCGTACTCGATCTTCGCCAATGGCGGCTATCGCATCGAACCCTATATCGTGCGCCGCATCGTCGACGACAAAGGCAACATTCTCGCCGCCACCCAGCCCGTGGTCGCCGGCGACGAAAATCTGCGCGCAATCGACGCGCGCAACGCCTGGCTGATGGACAGCATGATGCACGACGTCGTCAGGCGCGGCACCGCCGCCAAAGCCGCGCAAATCCTCAAGCGCGGCGATCTGGCCGGCAAAACCGGCACCACCAACGACTATATCGACGCCTGGTTTTGCGGCTACCAGCCGACGGTCGTCGGCATTGCCTGGATCGGCTTCGATCAACCCAAGCGCATGGGCAGCGGCGAAACCGGCGGCGCGGCCGCCTTACCGATGTGGATCGGCTTTATGGAGCGCGTACTCAAAGGCGTGCCCGAAAGCTGGATGCCGGAACCCGAAGGATTGGCGAGCATCAGCGCCGGCTCGGGTCAGGACTTCATCTACCAAGAACACATGCCGGAGCCCGAACCCGACGCCGAAGCCCCCCACCCCGCGACGGATGGCGAAACCGCGAAAGAAAAAC
>DATETD010000005.1:0-12279 GCA_035283885.1 Rhodocyclaceae bacterium | reverse complement strand
CGACGATGCGCACGCGCCGCTGTGGCGCCAACTCGCCCAAGGGCGCCGGCAACTGAGCTTCGGTCTGAACCCGGACGCCGCGCACCGCGCGGATCACCGCGCGGATATATGCGGAAAATTCGTTCCGCATGGATTCGGCGGCTATCTGACGCTGACGACGCCGCAAGGCGTGCTGGATATCACCTTGGGCGTGCCGGGGCGGCATAACGCCGGCAATGCCTGCGCGGCGGCGGCGGCGGCCTTGGCGGCGGGTGCTGCGCCTGCGGCGGTAGTGCAAGGCTTGGCGGCATTTACCGGAGTGCAAGGCCGCTTGCAACGTTGCGCCGGACTCAAGGGCGCGCTAATCGTCAACGACAGCTACAACGCCAATCCCGATTCGATGCGCGCGGCGATCGATGTCGTGGCGGCCGTGCCCGGCAAGCGCATCGTCGTCATGGGCGATATGGGCGAGGTCGGCGCTGCCGCAGGTCAGGTGCATGACGAAATCGGCGGCTATGCGCGCAGCCACGGCATCGACCGCTTGCTGTGCCTCGGCGAATGGTCGGTGGCGGCGGCGCATAATTTCGGCCAGGGCGGCCAGCATTTTCAACAGCTCGACGACTTGCTGGCGGTATTGAAGACGGAATTGGACGAACACGCCACCGTCTTGGTCAAAGGTTCGCGCTTTATGCGTATGGAGCGGGTGGTCGCAGCGATCTCCGCCATCGCCGATAGCGACATCGGTGCGGCAGTAGAACGGGAAGGTAGACATCATGCTCCTTGAGTTGGCTCAGTGGTTGGCGCGCGATCTGCGCGGATTCAACGTATTCGCTTACATCACCTTGCGCGCGGTGCTCGCGACGATGACGGCATTGACGATTTCCTTCGTATTCGGCCCGATGGTGATCCGCTGGCTGACTGCAAAGAAGATCGGCCAGTCGGTGCGCAGCGACGGTCCGCAAACGCATCTGATCAAGGCCGGCACGCCGACCATGGGTGGAGCGTTGATTTTGATTTCCTTGGGGGTGTCTACGCTGCTATGGGCCGATTTGCATAACCGCTTCGTCTGGATCGTGCTGATCGTGACGATGGGTTACGGCGCAGTCGGTTGGGTGGACGACTGGCGCAAGGTGGTGTATCGCAATCCGGACGGCCTGTCGGCGCGTTCCAAATTTTTCTGGCAATCGATCATCGGCCTGGTGGCGGCGATCTATATTGCGTTTTCGATCTCGGCGCCGAACAACGAGAAGGTGCTGCAATTGTTTTTCCAATGGGTCGGCAGCGGCTTCACCATGGAATTGCCGACCAAGACCGATTTGATCGTGCCGTTCTTCAAAACCGTCTCTTATCCGATGGGAATGTTCGGTTTCATTCTGATGACCTATCTGGTGATTGTCGGCACGAGCAATGCGGTGAATCTGACCGATGGACTCGACGGCTTGGCGATTATGCCGACGGTGTTGGTCGGCGCGGCCTTGGGGATATTTACCTATGTCGCCGGCAATGCGGTGTTCTCGAAATATCTGTTGCTGCCGTATATCTCGGGCGCGGGCGAATTGACGGTGTTTTGCGCCGCCTTGGCCGGCGCGGGGCTTGGATTTCTTTGGTTCAACGCCTATCCCGCCGAGGTATTCATGGGCGATGTCGGCGCATTGGCGCTCGGCGCGGCGCTGGGCGCCGTCGCCGTCGTGGCGCGCCAGGAAATCGTGTTGTTCATCATGGGCGGCGTATTCGTCGCCGAAACGGTGTCGGTGATGGTGCAAGTCGGCTATTTCAAATACACCAAGCGCAAATACGGCGAGGGGCGGCGGATATTCCTGATGGCGCCGCTGCACCATCATTTCGAACAGACGGGCTGGAAGGAAACTCAAGTGGTGGTGCGTTTTTGGATCATTACCATTTTGTTGGTGCTGTTTGGCTTGTCTACTCTGAAGATTCGATAGAAAAAATTCCGGTATTCTCGGCGCTGCGCCTGGGGTCGGGTTGCCGACCGTAGCGTCAGCGCCGACTTTCTGAATTTTTCTAAATTCTACGCGCGTTTTCGACCCTGTTTATTAATTATACATAATGCTCGAAGGAAAACATGTTCTGGTGCTGGGCCTCGGGGAATCCGGGCTGGCGTGCGTGCGCTGGTGCGCGCGCAACGGTGCGCGCGTGCGTGTCGCCGATACGCGCGCGACGCCGCCGGGACGGGCCGATTTGCATCGACTGGAGCGCGATTTTGCCGATTTTGCGTTATCGGGCATCGAGTTCGTCGGCGGCGAATTCGATAAAACCTTGTTGAATGGCATAAATTTACTGGTCGTGTCGCCAGGCTTGAGCAGCCGCTCCTTATTGGCGATCCATGCGCGCGCCGCCGGGATTCCGGTGGTCGGCGAAATCGAACTGTTCGCGCAAGCTTTGCGCACCTTGGCTGCGCCGTCGGCCCCCGCACCGATTTTGGCGATTACCGGCACCAACGGCAAAACCACCACTACGGCATTGACGGGGCATTTGTTGCGTGCGACCGGCAAAACGGTCGGCGTGGCCGGCAATATCTCGCCCGCGGCGCTCGACGCCTTGATGGATTTTCAGGATGAGGGCGCTTTGCCCGATGTTTGGGTGCTCGAACTTTCGAGTTTTCAATTGGAAACCACCGACTCGCTGCACGCGGTGGCGGCGACGGTGCTCAACGTGTCCGACGATCATCTCGATCGGCACATCGATCTGAACGAGTATGCCGAAGTCAAGGCGCGGATTTTCGGCAGCGGCAGCGGCGTCGGTGGCGGTGCGCAAGTCTTGAATCGTCAGGACGAACGGGTCAAGGCGATGGCTTTGCCGGGGCGTCGGCTGCTGACCTTCGGTTTGGATGCGCCGGCGGCAGCCGACGATTTCGGCGTGCGCCTCAATCGCGGCGCGCCGTGGCTGGTGCAAGGCGAACGCTTTCTATTGCCGCTGTCGGACTTGCCGATCAAGGGACTGCATAACGCGGCGAACGCGATGGCGGCCTTGGCGCTGTGTAGCGCCTTGGGATTTCCCGCTCCGGCCTTGCTGCCGGCATTACGCAATTTTCGCGGCTTGCCCCATCGCGTCGAGCGCGTGCTGGAGCACGACGGCGTGGTCTGGTATGACGATTCCAAAGGCACCAACGTCGGCGCTACGGTTGCGGCGCTACAAGCCGGCTTGCCGCAGGGCGACGGCAAAGTCGTCGTATTGCTGGGCGGCGACGGCAAGGGGCAGGATTTTTCGCCCTTGCAAGCCGCCGTCGCCGCCCATGCGCGCGCCGTGGTGTTGTATGGACGCGACGCGCCGCTGATCGAGAGTTGCCTGCGCGCGTGCGGCGTGACTATCGAATATGCTGTGGATATGAACGATGCGGCGCGGCGCGCGCGCGCGCTGGCCCGGCCCGGCGATGTCGTGCTGCTGTCGCCGGCCTGTGCGAGTTTCGATATGTTCCGCAACTACGAGCATCGCGCCGAAGTTTTCATCGCGGCGGCGCATGCCGCAACCTCGGACGCGTCGTCCTGCGCGCCGACGAACGCTGTGCAGAAGTCGAATTTACGCTAGGACGAAATCATCTTGAAAGCGTATTCCGTTTCTGCGTCGCAAACGCCCGCCGAAGTCGATGGCTTGTTGCTGTGGGCTTCCATCGCCTTATTGGCCATAGGCTTGGTGATGGTGTATTCCGCGTCGATCGCCATGGCCGAAGGCAGTCGATTCACCGGCAACCAATCCGGCTATTTTCTGCTGCGTCACGCGGTGTTTCTCGCCATCGGCGTCGTGATGGGGACGATGGCGTTCCAGATTCCGTTGCGCCTGTGGCAACAAGCGTCGCCGTGGCTGTTTCTGATCGGCGTGGCCTTGTTGGTGGTGGTGCTGATACCGTATATCGGTCGCTCGGTGAATGGCGCGCAACGCTGGATCGGTTTGGGGCCGATCAATCTTCAACCTTCCGAATTGATGAAGGTCTTCGCCGTACTGTATGCCGCCGACTATACCACGCGCAAGCTGGATGACATGGCGAGCTTTATGCGCGGCTTCGTGCCGATGCTGGTGGTGATGGTGCTGGTCGGCGCCTTGTTGCTGCGCGAGCCGGATTTCGGCGCCTTCGTGGTGATCATCAGCATCGCCGTCGGCATTTTGTTTCTCGGCGGCATCAATGCGCGACTGTTCGCTTCGGTGATCGTGGTGATGGCGATCGCATTTGTCATTCTGATTTGGGCCTCGCCGTATCGGCGCGAGCGGATTTTCGGTTTTATGGATCCGTGGCAGGACGCTTTCGGTAAGGGCTACCAGTTGTCGCATGCGCTGATCGCGTTCGGACGCGGCGAATGGCTCGGCGTGGGCCTGGGCGCCAGCGTCGAGAAATTGTTCTATTTACCTGAAGCGCATACCGATTTTTTGCTGGCGGTGATTGCCGAGGAATTGGGCTTCGCCGGCGTTTGCGCGGTGATCGGCTTGTTCGCGATTTTGGTGCAGCGCGCCTTCGCGATCGGGCGGCAAGCCTTGGTGCTGGATCGGGTGTATGCCGGTTTGGTGGCGCAGGGCGTCGGCATCTGGATCGGCGTGCAGGGCTTCATCAACATGGGGGTGAATATGGGATTGTTGCCGACCAAAGGCTTGACCTTGCCGCTGATGAGTTTCGGCGGTTCCGGCGTGGTGGCGAACTGCCTAGCCTTGGGCATTTTATTGCGTGTGGATTGGGAAAACCGGCAGTTGATGAGAGGGCAACAACTATGAAAACCTTATTGGTGATGGCCGGCGGCACCGGAGGCCATATCATGCCGGGATTGGCGGTAGCGGAGCATCTGCATGCCCAGGGCTGGCGCATCGCCTGGATGGGCAATCCCGAAGGAATGGAGTCGCGCTTGACCGCCGACCGCGATTACGACAAGGCGTGGATACGGTTTACGGCCTTGCGCGGCAAGGGCTTGGTGCGTAAGCTCGGTTTGCCGTACAACCTGCTGCGCGCATGCTATCAGGCGTGGCGCGAGCTTGATCGGATACGTCCCGATGTGGTGATCGGCATGGGCGGTTACGTCAGCTTTCCGGGCGGCATGATGGCGGTCTTGCGCGGCATTCCCTTGGTGCTGCATGAACAGAATTCGGTGCCGGGCCTGGCCAATCGCGTCTTGGCCTTGGTGGCGAAGCGTGTGCTGACGGGATTTCCGGGCGTGTTTTCGGTGGGCGAATGGGTCGGCAACCCGGTGCGCGCCGAGCTAGCCGTCCTGCCGGAGCCGACTTTTCGCTATACCGAACGCGAACAGCAGGGCGCGCCTTTGCGCTGGCTGGTGGTCGGCGGCAGCCTCGGCGCGCAAGCCTTGAACGAGGCGGTGCCGGCGGCTTTGGCCTTGTTGCCGCCCGAAAAGCGCCCGCATGTGGTGCATCAAGCCGGAGAAAAACATCTCGCCTCTTTGCAAGCCGCCTACGCCGCCGCCGGGGTCGAGGCCGACTGCGTGCCGTTTATCGCCGATATGGCGAAGGCGTATGCGGAGGCCGATTTGGTGATTTGCCGCGCAGGCGCCTTGACCGTTGCCGAACTCGCGGCGGTCGGCGTCGCCAGCGTATTGGTGCCGTTTCCATTCGCGGTCGACGACCATCAAACCAAAAATGCCAGCTTCCTCGCCGATGCGGGCGCGGCGATCTTATTGCCGCAAACCCAATTGACGCCCGAACGATTGCTCGACTGGGCACTATCTGCCACGTCAACGCGCACCCATTGGTTGGGCTTAGCGCAAAACGCTCACAAATTGAGTCGCACCGAAGCGACCGCACGCGTGGCCGAGGTTTGCAACGAAGTTTCGGATAAGAAGTCATCATGAACCTCGGAAAAGCAGTTGTCCACGAAATACACGAAAAGCACGAAAAGAATCGAATGCCTATCGGTCTTTTGGCGCTAACCCGACGGGTGCGTGGATTTCTGTGTCACTGGGTGTTTTTGTTCGTGCCTTTCGTGCTTTTCGTGGACAAAAAAGGTTTTTAGGATGAAACATAAAGTCAAACGGGTTCATTTCGTCGGCATCGGCGGCGCCGGTATGTCGGGCATCGCCGAGGTGCTGGCGAATCAAGGCTTCGAGGTCAGCGGCTCCGATTTGCACGAGAGTGCGGCGACGCGCCGCTTGGCTGCGCTCGGCATCCGCGTTGCGATCGGTCATGCGGCGCAGAACGCAGCCCACGCCGACGCCGTGGTGGTGTCGACCGCAGTGCGCGAGGATAATCCAGAAGTCATGATGGCGCGCGCGCGCCGCGTGCCGGTAGCGCCGCGAGCGCAGATGCTGGCCGAATTGATGCGGCTGAAGCAGGGCGTGGCGATCGCCGGCACCCACGGCAAGACCACCACCACCAGCTTGGTGGCGAGTTGTCTGGCCGAAGGCGGCTTGGATCCGACCTTCGTCATCGGCGGACGATTGAATTCCGCCGGCGCGAATGCGCGCCTCGGCAGCGGCGAGTTTCTGGTGGCCGAAGCCGACGAGTCGGACGCTTCGTTTTTGTTCCTCTCGCCGGTGATTTCGGTGGTGACGAATATCGACGCCGACCATATGGAAACCTACGGTCACGATTTTTCGCGCTTGAAACAGGCGTTTGTCGATTTTTTGCAGCGGCTGCCGTTCTATGGCGTCGCGGTGGTCTGCGGCGACGATGCGAATGTGCGCGAGATTTTGCCGCGCGTCAGCAAGCAGACGATCACCTACGGCATCGATAACGATGTCAATTTTCGCGCCGAAGAGATTGTGGCGGACGGCGGTTCGATGCGCTTCGTCTGCGTGCGCAAGAACGGCCAACCGGAGGCGACGCGCCTGCCGATCGTCTTGAATCTGCCCGGACGGCATAATGTGTTGAACGCCTTGGCGGCGATTGCGGTGGCGAGCGAAGTCGGCGTCGACGATGCCGCCATCGTGCGCGCTTTGGCCGAGTTCAAGGGCGTGGGGCGGCGTTTCCAACGCTATGGCGACATCGCCTGCCGCACGGCGCACGGCGCCGTCACCTTCACTTTGGTCGACGACTATGGTCATCATCCGGTCGAAATGGCCGCGACCTTGGCGGCGGCGCGCGGCGCGTTTCCGGGACGACGGCTGTTGCTGGCGTTCCAGCCGCATCGCTACACCCGCACGCGCGACTGTTTCGAGGACTTCGTCAAGATATTGTCGTCGGTGGATGCGTTGCTGTTGGGCGAAGTCTATGCCGCCGGCGAAGCGCCGCTGGTGGCGGCGGACGGGCGCAGCTTGGCGCGCGCCGTGCGTCTGGCCGGCAAAGTGGAGCCGCTATTCGTAGCGGATATCGCCGATATGGCGTCGATGGCGCTGGATAATGCGCGCGATGGCGATGTCGTCATCGCGATGGGCGCCGGCTCGATCGGCCAGGTCGCGGCCGAGATCAAGCGATTGGCGGCGGCGCATGCTTGATTACGCTGATTGCGGTGATTGCGGCGAATTCCGCATCGACGAACCGATGGCGCGCCATGTGTCTTGGCGGGCGGGCGGGGCGGTGGCGCGGGCGTTTTTTCCGCGCGATCTGGAGTGTTTAGCGCGATTTCTACAAGGATTGCGGCATGATGAGCCGATATTGACGGTCGGACTCGGCAGCAATTTACTGGTGCGCGACGGCGGTTTCGACGGCACGGCGATTTTTACTCATGGCGCATTGAACGGCTTGCGGCAGGAAGAGGACGGGGCGATTTACGTCGAGGCCGGCGTCGCCGCGCCCAAGCTGGCGCGCTTTGCGGCCAACCACAGTCGCGCCGGCGCCGAATTTCTCGCCGGCATCCCCGGCACGGTGGGCGGCGCCTTGGCGATGAATGCGGGCTGTTACGGCAGCGACATCTGGAGTCATGTCGAAAAGGTATCGATGCTGGCTAGGAACGGCGAAAGACGGATACGTTTTCCCGCCGATTTCGCCCTAGCTTATCGTCATGTCGGTTTGAAGCAGGCGTCCGACGAGATTTTTGCGGCGGCCTGGCTGCGTTTTCCGCCCGGCGATGCCGCCGCGGCCAGAGAACGTATCCGCACGCTGTTGCAGCGGCGCATCGTCAGCCAGCCCTTGCGGCTGCCGAATGCCGGATCGGTATTTCGCAACCCGCCGGGCGACTATGCTGCGCGCTTGATCGAGGCCGCCGGATTGAAGCTAAGACAAATCGGCGGCGCGCAGGTCTCCGAAAAGCACGCGAATTTCATCGTTAATCCGGAGGGTCGCGCGAGTGCAAGTGCGATAGAAATGCTACTTGGCGAGGTGAAGGCTATCGTGCAAGAAAAGTTCGGCGTCGATCTTATGCCAGAAGTTAGAATCGTAGGCAATTTACCTATGAATAATGGAATTATTCGGACTCTTGAGGCTTGTTGTTAAATGGATTTCGGCAAAGTAGCGGTCATGATGGGCGGACAGTCCGCCGAACGCGATGTCTCGTTGAAGAGCGGGGCGGCAGTGTTGGCCGCGTTGCGCTCGGTCGAGGTCGACGCGCATCCGTTCGACCCGAAAGCCAAACCGCTGGAGTCTTTGCATGCCGAGGGCTTTAGCCGGGTGTTTATCGCTTTGCATGGTCGCGGCGGCGAAGACGGGGCGATGCAGGGCGCGCTCGACCTGTTGGCGATCCCCTATACCGGTAGCGGCGTGCTGGCCTCGGCCTTGGCGATGGACAAGTGGCGCAGCAAGTTGGTGTGGCGCTCGGTCGGTCTGCCGGTGCCCGAATTCGAATTACTGACGCCCGAGAGCGATTTCGCGGCGATCGAAGCGCGGCTGGGTTTGCCGCTGTTCGTCAAGCCGGCCAACGAAGGTTCGAGCATCGGCATCAGTAAAGTCAGCCAGCCCGGACAATTGCGCGCCGCCTTCGAGCTTGCGGCGCGTTACGATTCGTGCGTGCTGGCCGAACGCTTCTTGTCGGGCGGCGAATTTACCGTCGGCCTATTGAATGGTCGGGCTTTACCGGCGATCCGCATCGTGCCGGCGACCGATTTTTACGATTACGAAGCCAAGTATCTGCGCGACGACACCGAATATCGCATTCCATGTGGTCTGGATAGTTTGCGCGAGCGCGAAATGAGCGAGTTGGCGCAGCGCGCCTACGCCGTGCTCGGCGGACGCGCCTGGGGGCGCATGGATATGATGTTGGATGCCGAAGGGAAGATCTATTGCCTGGAGGCGAACACCGCGCCGGGTATGACGGATCATTCCCTGGTGCCGATGGCGGCGAAGGCCGCGGGCATTTCCTTTACGCAATTGGTGGTCAAACTGTTGGAAGAGGCGCATTGTGGCTAGAGACGCGGATAGCCCAGGCCTCTTGCGTGGCAAACTCGGCGGCAAGCTCGGTAAGCTTGGCGGTAAATTCGGTAGCGGCAAAAAGTCGCGCGGCAACACGCGCGTGTCGCCGGGGATGGGCCACGAGGGATTTTGGAACCGCCCGTTATTGATGAACTTGACGGCGGATTTTCTGATGCTGGCGGGGGTGCTGTTGCTGGTGTGGAGCACCGTGCTGTTGTTGCAGCGTTTGCCGGTGTTTCCGATGCGCATGGTGGTGGTGACGACGCCGGTGCAACAAGTGTCGCGCGCGCAGATCGAACATACGGCGCGCAACGCCTTGAAGGGCAACTTCTTCACCTTGAATTTGGATGCGGCGCAGGCGGCGTTCGAGACCATGCCTTGGGTGCGTCGCGCCGACGTGCGGCGGCGTTGGCCCGACGGCGTCGAACTGGCGATCGAAGAGCATGTGCCGGTGGCCTTATGGACGCCGATGGGCGGCGAGTCGCGCTTGGTGAACACCTTGGGCGAAGTGTTCAACGCGCCGCTACGCGAGAGTTTGCCGGCGTTCGCCGGTCCCGAGGGGTCGGCGGCGAACGTGCTGGAGCGGTATCGCACGTTTTCGACCCGTTTGGCGTCGATAGGCCGTCAGCCGACGGTGGTGCGTCTGTCGGCGCGTCAGGCGTGGCAACTCAAGCTTGACGATGGAGTGGTGATCGAATTGGGGCGCGATCAGGTCAAACATCCGTTGTCCGAACGTTTGCAGCGCTTTATCGCCCATTACGAGGAAACCAGAAACCGTATGCATTCTGTCGATGTAGTTGATATGCGATATCCCAATGGATTCGCATTGCGGGCGAGTAAAAGTTGATGAACAAAGAAGTTAAACGCGATTTGATCGCCGGTCTCGATATCGGCACCTCCAAGATCGTAGCGATCGTGGGCGAGTTGGACGCCGATGGACGCCTGAGTATTTTGGGGCTGGGTTCGCAAGAGTCGACCGGCCTCAAGCGCGGCATGGTGATCAATATCGAATCCACGGTGAATTCCATCTCGCGCGCCATCGCCGAAGTGGAAATGATGGTGGGTTGCAAGGTGCGCGAAGTGTATACCGGCATCGCCGGCAGCCACATCAAGAGCAAGGATTCGACCGGCATGGCGGTGGTGCGCGACAAGGAAGTCACGCAATTCGATGTCGAGCGCGCGATCGAAGCCGCCAACGCCACGCAAATTTCCGCCGACGACAAGATTCTGCATACGCTGGTGCAGGAGTTCATCGTCGACGGTCAGGACGGCGTCAAGGAACCGATCGGTATGGACGCGCGCCGTCTGGACGTCAAAGTGCATTTGGTGACGGGCGCGGTGACGGCGGTGCAGAATATCGTCAAATGCGTCCATCGTTGCGGCCTCGAAGTGGTCGATCTGGTGTTGCAACCGCTGGCTTCGGGCTACGCGGTGCTGACCGAAGACGAAAAGGACGTCGGCGTTTGCATCGTCGATATCGGCGGCGGCACGACCGATGTCGCGGTGTTCGTGCAAGGCGCGATCCGTCATACGGCGGTGATCCCGATCGCCGGCGATCAATTGACCAATGATATTGCTATTGCATTAAGAACCTCGACGCAGGACGCCGAAGAGATTAAAATGCGCTATGGCGTCGCCTTGCAGCAACTGGCGGATCCCGAAGAAATGATCGAAGTGCCGGGGGTCGGCGACCGACCGGCGACGCGTCTGTCGAAGCAGACCTTGGGCGGCTTCATCCAGCCGCGCGTCGAAGAAATCTTCCTCAAGGTGCAGGAAGAATTGCAGCGCAGCGGCAAGGAGCGTCTGCTGCGCGCCGGCATCGTCTTGACCGGCGGCTCGGCGCAAATGCCGGGCATGACCGAACTCGGCGAAGAGATATTTCATAACACCGTGAAGCTGGCGATGCCGCATTACGACGGCAATTTGCGCGATTTCGTGCGCAATCCGCGCTATTCCACGGCAATGGGATTGTTGTTGGAAGGGGCGGCGCAGCGGCAGCGCGGCATGAAGGTGCAAAGCCCCAGGACGTTTGCACAGGTGTTGGCAAGAATGAAGGCGTGGTTCAGTAAGAATTTTTGAACCATTTGGAATTTGAACGGGTGATTTTGGACAGGATTTTACGGAGGCGTGCATGTTTGAACTTGAAGAAGTCGTAGCGGATGAACAGGAGATGGGTACCACGGTGATCAAGGTCGTCGGCGTCGGCGGTGCGGGCGGCAATGCGGTCGAGCATATGATTCGCGAAGGGGTGTGCGGCGCGCAATTCATCTGCTGCAACACCGATTCGCAAGCCTTGAAGAAGAGTACGGCGGCCGTCAAGCTGCAACTCGGCCCCGGCCTGGGCGCCGGCGGTAAGCCCGAAAAGGCGCGCGAATTGGCCAAAATCGATCGCGAACGCATCGCCGAAGTGTTGCAAGGCGCGCATATGGTGTTCATCACCGCCGGTATGGGCGGCGGCACCGGTACGGGCGCCGCCCCCGTGATCGCCGAAGTGGCGCGCGAACTCGGCATTCTGACGGTGGCGGTGGTGACTAAACCCTTCCAATACGAAGGCAAACGCAAACGTCTCGCCGACGAAGGCGTGGCCGAACTCGCCCAGCATGTCGATTCGTTGATCGTCATTCTGAACGAGAAGCTCGAAGAAGTGCTCGGCGACGAGATCAGCATGCTGGATGCGTTCAAGGCCGCCGATAACGTGCTGCGCAATGCCGTCGGCGGCATTGCCGAAATCATCAACGAGCCGGGTCTGGTCAACGTCGACTTCGAAGACGTGCGCACCGTGATGGGCGAAATGGGCAAGGCGATGATGGGTTCCGCCACCGCTTCGGGCGTGGATCGCGCGACCGTCGCCGCCACCGCCGCCGTCGCCAGCCCCTTGCTCGAAGGCGTGGAACTGTCCGGCGCGCGCGGCGTGCTGGTGAATATCACCGCCAGCAGCTCGATGGGCTTGCGCGAGTACAAAGATGTCATGAAGACGATCCAGCAATACACCGCGCCCGACGTGAATGTGATCTGCGGCGCCGTGTTCGACGAGGACATGGGCGACAATCTGCGCGTCACCGTGGTGGC
>DATETD010000004.1:0-7847 GCA_035283885.1 Rhodocyclaceae bacterium | reverse complement strand
AGTCCCGCCTGCGTCAAAGCGCCGACGAAAACATTATTGACATAGACCAGACTTTCGCGATCCGCCGAGACGATCGCCACATCCAGCCGTAAAACGAGGGGTGACTGCGGTTCCGGCGGCGTCAGCATGAACTGCACTTCGCCCCCGGCGGTGTATACGAAATCGGGTCGATCCGCCCCGCAGTGAGGCCCATCGCAGTGCAAGCCGTGACGGAGCCGCGTTGCTCTATCGAACTTCAAGGACACGCTCGCTCCCGGATGTCCGGGTATAAACGAATCTGGCGGGCACGCGCCGGGAGTTTGCGGGATCGCTCCCCAGTACGGATTACGCCCATCGACCGCCGACAAAGCTTCCAACGGAATGCACACCAAGCCGTTCGCGGCATAGCGCGCCATCACGCGCGCATCCCAAGTTGCAAATCTCCATCCGGCTCGCAGTGCCAACTCGCCCGGCGACATGGCGTCCAGCGGCGGCGTCAACTCGACGCGATGGACAATCCCGGCGTCCGCGCTATACCGAGCATATAAGCGCGGATAATGCAGATACAGGCGGTCGTCGAAATACCCCGAAAATTCGCGTCGCTCCAGCAAGAGATTTTTCGTTTTCAATCCGGAAAGCAAAAATTCGTCTGGAATTCTAGGATTGCCGTATCCCTCGCCGGGATTCCACGCCGTCGCCTTACGTCCGCCGGTCGCTTGATAGGCGATGGGATGCAAAATCGCGATCGCCAGCACGCCATAACTCAACATAACGGCAAGTCGGGAGGCGAGCGAATGTCGATCGTAGCCTTGCTGCAAAGCGTCCAACAGAAAAACCGCCCCGCATCCCACTGCCACAGCATAAGGCATCGTCACATAAATCGCTCGCCGCATTCCCGGATAAGCGCCGGTGAAGGGCACCAGCGCGATACAGATAGGAACGCTCAATGCGATCGCCAACCAGAGCGTCGACGCGCTCCGACGATACTGCATAAGCAAGCCATACGCCGCCAAAGGCGTCAGCGCGATTTCGAGAAAAGCCATTCCAGGAAAGAGCAGATACCAGGAACTCCCCTCGATCAACAAATCCCGCATCAGGCTATCCCACCCGGCGACGGCGGCGCCCAGCGTCAGCGATAAGCCGCCACCGCCAAACAATAAGGGTTGCGACGCGCCGAGCACCGTCGCATGTCGATGCAAAGCAAACGCCACGAACGGAATCGCTCCAGCAACAAACGCCGCGCCCAGTCGCCACGAACGTAGCGCCTGCCGAAACCCTGCGCGAAATTGCAACGACCCAAACGATAGCGCCAAGACGAAACCCAAAAATATCGCCAACACCGCCAAAATAAAACCGGGATACGAAAAAATGCCCAACGAAAATACCGAACCTGCCGCCGCCGCCCATGAAATCGAACGACGTTGCACGGCAAGCGCCAACAGATAGCCCAGAAGCGGCATGACGAACAACACCCACCCGGTTTCGAACGCGACTTTGGAAAAATAGACGGCCTGCAGGGAAATCGACAAGAACGCAGTGCTCCATAGCGCAACTCGATAACCCGACATGCGCCGCAAGCCGAGGAAAAAGAACAGCAGGCCGATCCCCCCGAGCGTCGCCATATACGCACGCGCCACATACGGCGTAAAGCCGAACAGCCGATACCAGACGTCCAGAGTCAAGGCGCACGCCAAATGCGATGCGCCGTGAGCCGCCGCTTCGCCATTTACGACCGTGGACACATAAATGACCGACAATAGATTTTCGTCCGAAGACAGGCGTCCTGCAAAAAAATCGTCCAATCGGTAAAATCGAAAAAATATACCGATAGCAATAATCGAAAACGCGACGAGCTGTTCTACTGCGCCCGCATCCGCAATCGGCGCCGCGCGCGTCGATCCGAGTTTGCGCCGATGCGCACTCGCAACGATCGCCGCCAACCCGGCTGCCGCGATCCATGCCAAAAACCGCCAATACTCACTTTTCATTTACGCTCCAACTGACGAATAGTCCCGATAATGAAAAAGGCAACCCGAAGGTTGCCTTCTTCACTACAAGCGCAAGTCGCTTACGCCACCAGCGGCACAATCATCAAGGCGACGATATTGATGATCTTGATCAAGGGGTTAACCGCAGGGCCGGCGGTGTCCTTGTACGGATCGCCCACGGTGTCGCCGGTCACGGCGGCTTTGTGGGCCTCCGAACCTTTGCCGCCGAAGTGGCCGTCTTCGATGTATTTCTTGGCGTTATCCCATGCGCCGCCGCCGGTGGTCATCGAAATCGCGACGAACAGACCGGTGACGATAGTACCCATCAACGCGCCGCCGAGCGCACGCACGCCGGCGGTAACGCCTTCGAGCGGCGGCATCAGCGCATTCATGCCGAAGGCCACGACGACCGGAACCAATACGGGCAACAGCGAGGGGATCATCATTTCTTTGATCGCCGCCTTGGTCAGCATGTCGACGCAGGTGCCGTATTCGGGCTTGGCCTTGCCTTCCATAATGCCTTTGATATCGCGGAACTGACGACGCACTTCGACCACCACCGCGCCTGCCGAACGACCGACCGCTTCCATCGCCATCGCGCCGAAGAGGTAAGGAATCAAACCGCCGATAAACAGGCCGATGATGACTGCCGGGTCGGACAGATCGAACAGGAACTTCACGGTCGGTTTGGCGGCCTCGAGTCCATGGGTGAAGTCGGCGAACAGCACCAACGCGGCCAGACCGGCGGAGCCGATCGCGTAACCCTTGGTCACCGCCTTGGTCGTGTTGCCCACGGCGTCGAGCGGATCGGTGATGGCGCGAACGCTATCCGGCAACTCGGCCATTTCGGCGATGCCGCCGGCGTTATCGGTGATCGGGCCGTAGGCGTCGAGCGCTACGATGATGCCGGCCATCGACAGCATCGACACCGCCGCGATGGCGATGCCGTACAAACCGCCCAGCATGTAAGAAGCCCAAATTGCGACACACACCGACAACACCGGCCAAGCGGTCGCTTTCATCGAAATACCGAGACCGGCGATGATGTTGGTGCCGTGACCAGTGGTCGAGGCTTCGGCGATAGCGCGCACCGGCTTGAATTCGGTGCCGGTATAGTACTCGGTGATGTACACCATCAAACCGGTCAACACCAGACCGATCACCGAGGTGCCGTACAGGCGCATTTGCGAGCCGCCGCTGATGCCGAGTACGGCGTCGAGCATATGATCGTCGATCAACCAGCCGGTCAGGAAGTAGAACGCCACCAGCGCCATCAGACCCGCGACGATCAGACCTTTGTACAGCGCGCCCATGATGCTGCCGCCGTCGGAAGTCTTGACGAACCAGGTGCCGACGATGGAAGCGATGATCGAGAAACCGCCCAGCACCAGCGGATAGATCACCGCCGACTCGGCCACCGCAGGCATCGCCTTGAACAGCAAGGCGCCGAGCAGCATGGTGGCGACCGTGGTCACCGCATAGGTTTCGAACAAGTCGGCCGCCATCCCCGCGCAATCGCCGACGTTGTCGCCGACGTTGTCGGCAATCACCGCCGGATTGCGCGGATCGTCTTCCGGAATACCGGCTTCGACCTTACCGACCAAGTCGGCGCCGACGTCGGCGCCCTTGGTGAAGATGCCGCCGCCCAAACGCGCAAAGATCGAGATCAGCGAGGAGCCGAAGCCCAGGCCGACCAAGGGATGGACCAGGCTTTCGAGCGTCGCGCCTTCGGCGGCATACGCCTTCAGCAGCCAGAAATAACCGGCCACGCCGAACAAGCCCATGCCGACCACCAGCATGCCGGTGATCGCGCCGCCGCGAAACGCGATGTTCAGCGCTTCGTTGAGACCGGTGCGCGCGGCTTCCGCCGTGCGCACGTTGGCGCGAACCGATACGTTCATGCCGATATAACCGGCAGCGCCGGACAGCACCGCGCCGATCAAGAAGCCGACTGCCGTCGACATGCCCAAGGTCGCTCCGATCACCACCGCCAACACCACGCCTACCATGCCGATCGTCGCGTATTGACGATTCAAATACGCCTGCGCGCCTTCTTGAATCGCGGCGGCGATTTCCTGCATACGACTATTCCCCGCCGATTGATTCAGAATCCACCGGCTATACCACGCGCCGTATAAGATCGCCAAGCCTGCGCAACCCAATGCAAACAACAATCCCTGTGTCATACTTCCTTCTCGCTTTCCTCTGGTTTAGATAATGAAATCTGGTAGCTTTTTGGTCACGCTAATATTCTTCAATTTGACGTAATCGGGCAGTCCGTCGCGAAACGGCGGGTAATCCTCGCCTTCGATCAACGGCGCCAAATAACGACGACAGGCTTCGGTAATGCCGAAACCGTCTGCCGAGACAAACTCGGCAGGCATTTTTCTTTCCACGTTCGCCACTCGATCCAGCGGCGCTTCGATGATATCCCAACGATAGGGGTTTTCGGACAAGCGGCGAATCGCCGGCATGACGGCGTTTTTTCCCGCCAGCGCCATCTCCACCGCCGCCTGGCCGACCGCATACGCTTGCTCGACGTCGGTGCGCGAGGCGATATGACGCGCGGCGCGCTGTAGATAGTCGGCGACCGCCCAGTGATATTTATACCCCAAATTCGCTTTAATCAGCCCCGCGATCATCGGCCCGACGCCGCCCAACTGCGCATGACCGAACGCATCGCGCATGCCCGAATCCGCCAATGGCTTGCCGTCGGCATCGCTCAGGCCTTCGGACGCCGCGATCGCGCAAAAGCCGTAGCGTTCGATGCATTCCTTGACGCGCGCCAGGAAACGCGCCTCGTCGAACGCCACTTCGGGCAACAACACTATATGCGGCGCCTCGCCCGCGTCGCGCGCGGCCAACCCGCACGCCGCGGCAATCCACCCAGCATGCCGCCCCATCACTTCGAGCACGAACACTTTGGTCGACGTGCGCGCCATCGACGCCAAGTCGATGCCGGCTTCGCGAATCGATGTGGCGCAATATTTCGCCGCCGAACCGAAACCAGGGCAGGTATCGGTCAAGGGCAGATCGTTATCCACGGTTTTGGGGATATGGATCGCCTGCAAGGGATAACCCAAAGTCGCCGACAACTGCGACACCTTATGACAGGTATCGGCGGAGTCGCCGCCGCCGTTATAAAAAAAGTAACCGATGTCGTGCGCGCGAAACACATCGATCAGGCGTTCGTACTCGCGCCGATTCTGCTCCAAGCCTTTGAGCTTGAAGCGACACGAGCCGAACGCGCCCGCAGGAGTATGACGCAAAGCAGCGATGTCATCGGCGGATTCGAGCGAGGTGTCGATCAAATCTTCGGTCAGCGCGCCGACAATGCCGTCGCGACCGGCGAACATCGTGCCGATGCGGTCGGGGCGAGCGCGCGCCGCCGTAATCGCGCCGCATGCCGAGGCATTGATGACGGCGGTCACGCCGCCCGACTGGGCGTAAAAGGCGTTCCTGGGAGACATGGGTAACAAGGTCTCCGTCATCGCGCTATCGTCGGATGCGCCGCAACGCTATGAATAAGGCGCCCGCTCATGCCAGCGCAGCAAACACGTTGGCGGTGATTTCATCGACCGAACCGATGCCCTCGACGCGATCGTACTTAGGCGCCATGGCTTCGCCGGTAGCCGCCCATTTTGTGTAGTAATCGACCAGCGGCAAGGTTTGATGGCGATAAACCTGCAAACGCTTGAGCACGGTGTCTTCCTTGTCGTCGTCGCGCTGCATCAAGGCGTCGCCGGTGACGTCGTCGCGCCCCTCGACTTTGGGGGGATTGAACTTGACGTGATAGACCCGTCCCGAGCCGGGATGCACGCGCCGACCGCTCATGCGGGTGATGATTTCGGCATCGCCGACGTCGATTTCCAGTACATGATCGATGCACACTCCCGCCGTTTTCATCGCCTCCGCTTGGGGAATGGTGCGCGGAAAACCATCCAGCAGATAACCCTTGGTGCAATCGGGCTGCGTCAAGCGCTCGCGCACCAGACCGATAATGATGTCGTCGGAGACCAAACCGCCCGTATCCATAATTTTCTTGGCCTCGACGCCTAAGGGCGTACCGGCTTTCACTGCGGCGCGCAACATATCGCCGGTGGAAATTTGCGGAATCCCGAACTTTTCGGTGATGAAACCGGCTTGGGTGCCCTTACCGGCGCCGGGAGGGCCAAGAAGAATCAGACGCATGCACGCTCCATGGAGTGATGAGTAAATATCCCGCCGATCGCCGCGACGACAAGCAGCCTAAAATCGAGCAGTCTAAAATCGGATGGAATACTTCGAGTTACCATTGCTGAGGAAACTAAACGGCTATTGCAGGAGTCCTCGAACGTGGGGCGCGAAGATACCTGCAAACGGCGAACGGGTCAAACGAGAATAAGCGGGAAAATGCAGCAAAGCCTAGGTGAAGCCACAACGAAATCGACAACGCCGTCAGGGGTTTCGTCCGAAACTCGCCCCCATCGAGCAAGCCCTTCATTCTACAACAGTATCCCCGCGCTCGAATAGATGTCGCACCTGTTCGAGGTCTTCGACGGTATCGACGCCGACGCCGGGCGGGGCCGAACTATCGAGCACATGGATGGCGTAACCGCAGGCCAAAGCGCGCAATTGTTCCAAAGATTCCCATTTTTCGATCGACGCGGGCGCCATTTCGCTGTAATCGTGCAGGAACCCCACACGGTACGCATAAATGCCGACATGCCGCCGCGCGACGAATCCCACCGGCAGAGCATCGTCGTCGGTCGGCGACAGGTTACGCGGCCAGGGAATCGGCGCGCGCGAAAAATACAAGGCGCGATGGCGGTTATCCACCGTCACTTTGACGATATTCGGGTTTTCGAACTCCGACCACTGCGTCAATCGATGCGCCACGGTCGCTATCGCCGCCCCGCTATCGTGCGCCAAGGCGCCGGCGACGGCGGCGATCAAGCCCGGATCGATCAGCGGCTCGTCGCCTTGCACATTCACCACGATCTCGTCCTTGGCCCACCCGAGCTGCCTCGCGACCTCGGCTAGGCGGTCGGTGCCGGTCGAATGGTCGCTACGCGTAATCAAGGCGCGATAGCCGTGTTCCGCCGCCGCCGAGACGATACGCTCGTCGTCGGTGGCGATCCAGATCTCGTGCGCGCCGCTTTTCGCCGCCGCATCGGCGACACGCACCACCATCGGCTTACCGGCGATATCGGCCAGCGGCTTGCCCGGCAATCGCGTCGACGCATAGCGCGCCGGAATCACCACGCGAAAGCCCATTACAACTCCTCGGCGCCGAGCACGCGCGCCTCTTCTTCGAGCATGATCGGAATATCGTCCTTCACCGGAAAGCCCAGACAACAGGGCTTACACACCAGCAGTTCGGATTTCGCCTTGCGGTAATCCAGCGGCCCCTTGCACACAGGGCAAACGAGTATTTCAAGCAGACGAGCGTCCATCGAGTTTCTCCAAAACAAAATCCGCCAGCGAGGGCGTCAGTTCCGCCGCCACGGGCAACACCCATACCGGCAACGACACATGCAAAGCCTGCAATTTTACGGCGTCTTTTTCGGTGGTCAGCAGCGCATCGCCGATAAAGTCCAGTTCCGCCGCGCCGTAGGCGTGATGATCGGGAAAGGGATGCGGCTCGAAGCTTAAGCCCAAGTCGCTCAATTGCGCAAAAAACCGTTGCGGCGCGCCGATGCCGGCCACGGCGTGCAGCCGCAAGCCGGCCAAATCGACCGCACCGCAGACGATTTCCGACTGCCCGAGCCGATAAAACTCCGCCCCCTGCAAGCGCATGCGAAACAGCGGCGCCGCAAAAGTCGGCGCCGGCGGGACGGCTGGCCAGGACTCGGCATTGAGCACCACCGCATCCACCTCGTTCAAGCGCGCCAACGGCTC
>DATETD010000003.1:0-6887 GCA_035283885.1 Rhodocyclaceae bacterium | reverse complement strand
TGCCGACCATCATCCTCGCGCGTACCGACGCCGAAGCGGCCGACCTGATCACCTCCGACGTTGACCCCAACGACAAGCCCTTCATCACCGGCGAGCGCACCGCCGAAGGCTTCTACAAGACCAAGCCCGGTCTGCAACAAGCGATCTCGCGCGGTCTGGCCTACGCGCCCTACGCCGACATGGTGTGGTGCGAAACCGGCAAGCCCGACCTCGAGTTCGCCAAGCAGTTCGCCGAAGCGATTCGCGCCAAGTTCCCCGGCAAGCTGTTGGCCTACAACTGCTCGCCGTCGTTCAACTGGAAGAAGAACCTCGACGACGCGACGATCGCCAAGTTCCAGCGCGAACTCGGCGCGATGGGCTACAAGTATCAGTTCATCACCTTGGCCGGCATTCACAACATGTGGTATCACATGTTCGACCTCGCGCAAGACTATGTTGCGCGCGGCATGTCGGCTTATGTCGAAAAGGTGCAAGAGCCCGAATTCGCCGCACGCGACCGTGGCTACACCTTCGTCTCGCACCAGCAAGAAGTCGGCACCGGCTACTTCGACGACGTCACCACCGTGATCCAAGGCGGCGCCTCGTCGGTAACCGCGTTGACCGGTTCGACCGAAGAAGAGCAGTTCCACTAAGCAGCATCGAGCACCATCGCGAGTAGCTATCGACCGCAAACGTCGATAGTCATTCGGCAAAAAGCCGACCTTGATATAAGGTCGGCTTTTTTATGTGGATTCTATGGCGGAGCCGTCTCGCCAGCGCCGAGTTTTACGCACCGATCGCCGATTAGCGCGGCGCTTTGGCCGGCTTTTTCGCCGGATTCTTTCCCCGGCGTCGGTCCAAGCCCTGTCCGAAACCGCGCGGTTTCGGCTTCTTCGGCTTAGGCTTTAGCAACTCGCCAATCAGGTGGCCGGAGCGATCGGTCAACGGCACGCGGTGCGCAGGCTCGAACCCTGGCTCCTCGTCGCGCTCGAGCGGTTGGCGGATCAGTGCCTCGATCGCGCGCAGCAGTTCGACCTCGTCGGCGCAGACCAAGGAGACCGCCTCGCCGCTGGCCCCGGCGCGCCCGGTGCGACCGATGCGATGGATATAGTCCTCGGCGACGATAGGCAGATCGAAATTCAGCACCAACGGCAGATCGTCGATATCCAGCCCGCGCGCCGCGACATCGGTGGCGACCAGAATCTGCACCTCGCCCGATTTGAAGCGCTCCAGCGCGCGCAGCCGCGCCGGCTGCGGCTTGTCGCCATGAATCGAGTCGGCCAGCACGCCCTGCGTCTGTAGCCGGTCCACCAATTGATCGACGCCCTTGCGGGTTTTGACGAACACCAGCACCTGGCCCCAGCGCCGGGTTTTGTGCAGATGACAAAATAATTCCGCCTTACGCTTTTTATCCACGGGAATCGCGCTCTGGCGGATCGCGCCCACCGTCGAATTGCGCGGGCTGACTTCGATATTCAGCGGGTCGTGCAGCAGCCGACCGGCCAGCGCGCGAATCTCGTCCGAAAAAGTGGCCGAAAACAGCAAGGTCTGATGCTGACGCGGCAGCGCGGCGAACACCGCATCGAGTTCGCGCGCAAAGCCCAGATCGAGCATGCGATCGGCTTCATCCAATACCAGAGTCTGCAACTGGCGAAAGCTCACCGCATTCTGCCGCTGCAAATCGAGCAAGCGACCCGGCGTCGCCACCAGAATATCCACGCCGCGCCGCAAGCGCATCATCTGCGGATTGATGCTGACCCCGCCATAGGCCGCATAACTGCGCACCGTCAGATGCTGGCCGTAATCGCGAAAGCTTTGCAGCACCTGCTCGGCCAATTCGCGCGTCGGCGTCAGCACCAGCGCGCGCACTGAATTGCTCGCCACTGGCGTACTCTCCGCCGCGAGTCGTTGCAGCAGCGGCAAGGCGAAACCGGCGGTCTTGCCGGTGCCGGTTTGCGCCGCCGCCATCAAATTGCGACCGGCCAGCACCGCCGGAATCGCTTGCGCTTGCACAGGCGTCGGCGTTTTATACCCCAGCGCATCCAATGTTTGCAGCAGGGAAGGGATCAGGCCGAGGGCGGCAAAGCCGGGGGCGGTTTGGTTTTTGGTAGTGGGCATGGGCGGTAGTTTAAACGTTGGCGGCTTGAGCCGAGATGTCGCGGAGGCGAGTTTTCTTTTCGCATTATTCGCGACGGAAGGGCGTCCGAGGCTCCGGCGTCAATAGCTCGGCTAGCCTAGCCACGCCGACGGCAGGCGCAACGCGCGCGATCGCCGTCACGGGCACGCCGCCGGCATGACGACGCAGGCAGTCGACGGTGGCGTCGAGCGCGACCGCAGCGCCGGGCGTTTCATTCACCGCGATCACCGTCACCTCGACGCCGACCATCGACAGCGACTCCAGCGCGGTCAAGGTATGGCTTAGGCTGCCGAGATAGCTGCCGCCGACCAGGATCGCGGGTTGGCGGGTCGCGGCGATCCAATCGCGCACCGTATGCGTTTCATCGATCGGCGCCATCGCGCCGCCGACGCATTCGATCAGCACGCGCCCGTCGCGTTGCGCCGCCCGACGCGAGAACTCGACCAAGGCGGCAAAGTCGATGCGTCGGCCTTCGCATGCGGCAGCCATATCCGGCGCCAGCGGCGCGGCGAAGCGCCAGGGATTGATCGCATCGAGTGCGGCGGCGTCGGCTTCGCGTCCCAAGGCGGCGAGCAGCAGACCCGCATCGCTCGCCGCAGCCGCCTGAGGATCGAAGCCCGACAACAGTGGTTTGTAGGCGGCAAGCGCCGTTTCGCCTTGGCTGCGCCAGTGACGCAGTAGCGCGCAGGCGAGCCAGGTTTTGCCGATATCGGTGCCGGCGCCGGTGATGAAATATGTACTCATAATGTGTGGGTCGCGGTTGCGGCAAGCTGCGCCATCAATGCCGGATTTTCGCACAAGGCTTGCGCGTCTCGCGTCGAACGATCGACGCAAAAGTCGGCGCTGGCGAGACGGATAGGCGCAACCCGCTGCGGCGATTTCCTTGCTATGCTACCGTCCGTCGTTTTAGCCCGCGTCGCTGCGGATTTATTCTATGATTTCAAATTCTTACTCTTCAACTGCCGCAAGCGATCAGCCGCATCTTTGGTTGCCCTATACGCAGATGGCGACGGCGCCGCCGCCCTTGCTCGCCGTCGCGACCGATCATCCTTCGGGCGTGCGTATCCGTTTGCAGGACGGGCGCGAGTTGATCGACGGCGTTTCCTCGTGGTGGACCGCGTGCCACGGCTATAACCATCCGCATATTCGCGCGGCCTTGGAACGGCAATTGGCATTGATGCCGCATGTGATGTTCGCCGGGCTGACGCACGAGCCGGCGCAAGGCTTGGCGCAACGCTTGGCGGCCTTGTTGCCCGGCGATCTGGAGCGCGTGTTCTTCGTCGATTCCGGTTCGGTGGCGGTCGAGGTGGCGCTGAAAATGGCGTTGCAATATTGGCGCAATCGCGGCGCGCCCGAGCGGCGGCGCTTCGTCTATTTCAGCCATGCCTATCACGGCGACACCTTCGCGACCATGGCCTTATGCGATCCGGAGGAGGGGATGCACACCCTGTTCGCCGACGCGATGCCGACGCAGATCATGGCGGAATTGCCGCGCGACGAGGCCATGCGCTGCGCATTCGACCGGGTGCTGGCGACCCATCGCGAGCGCATCGCCGCCGTGGTGCTCGAACCCTTGGTGCAAGGCGCGGGCGGCATGCAGATGCACGACGCCGCAACCGTGCGCGCCGTCGCCGCGGCGTGCGAACGGCATGGTGTGTTGCTGATTCTCGACGAAATTATGACCGGCTTCGGTCGCACCGGGCGGATGTTCGCCTGCGAGGAAGCCGAGGTCGTGCCGGATATCGTCTGTTTGTCGAAGGCGCTGACCGGCGGCGTCTTGCCTTTGGCGGCGACCGTCGCGCGTCGCCATGTATTCGCGGCGTTTTTAAGCGACGATCCGGCGGCGGCCTTGATGCACGGCCCGACGTTTATGGCGAATCCCCTGGCCTGCGCGGCGGCGAACGCTTCGCTCGATCTATTCGAGCGCGAGCCGCGCTTGGCGCAGGTGGCGGCGATCGAGACGCAGTTGCGCGCCGAACTGGCCGTCTGTCGCGAGCTGCCGGGCGTGGCCGCGGTGCGCGTCAAAGGCGCGATCGGCGCGGTCGAGTTGAGCGGCGCGGTCGACTTGCATGCGATGCGGATGCGTTTTGCCGAACTCGGCGTCTGGGTGCGGCCGTTCGCTCGCGTGGCGTATCTGATGCCGCCGTTCGTGATATCGAGCGAGGATCTAAGCCGGCTCACGGCGGCGATGCATCGCGTACTGCGCGAGCGCGCCGGGCTGGCTTGAGCATGGACGCCGAACTCGATAAGCTATTGAAAACTCAGCTCGATTCGCTGGCGCAGGCCGAGCGCCTGCGCGTCTTGCGGCCTTGGCGCGAGCACGACGGGCGTTTGTCGACGGCGGATGGCCGCGCCTTGATCGACGTGGCGTCCAACGATTATTTGGGCTTGTCGCGCCATCCCGCAGTCAAAGCGCGCGCGGCGGAATGGGCCGAGCGCTACGGCGCGGGCGCATCCGCGTCGCGGCTGATTACCGGCACGCGCGATATCACGCTCGCGGTCGAAGAAAAACTCGCGGCGTTCAAACGCTGCGAAGCGGCCTTGCTGTTTTCGAGCGGATTCCAGGCGAATGCGACGGTAATCCCGGCGCTGGCGCAGGCGGGCCGCGAGGAATGCCTGATTTTTTGCGATAAGTTGAATCACGCCAGCATCGTCCATGGCTGTTGGGCGAGCAAGCTGCGTCCCTTGATTTTTCGCCATAACGATCTCGACCATCTGGCCGATTTACTGCGGCGTTATGCCGGACGCGCGCGCCGCAAGTTGATACTCACCGAGTCGGTATTTAGCATGGATGGCGACCGCGCCGATTTGCCGGCCTTGGTCGAACTGGCCGAACGCTATGGCGCGACGCTGTACGTCGATGAGGCGCATGCGACCGGCGTACTCGGTCCGCAAGGACGCGGCCTGGCGGCGGGCTTGGGCGTCGATGTGGTGATGGGCACGCTCGGTAAGGCGCTGGGATCGTTCGGCGCGTATATCGCCGGTTCGCGCGTCTTGATCGATTATCTGGTGAATCGTTGCAGCGGCTTTATCTACAGCACCGCCTTGCCGCCGCCGGTATTGGGAGCGATCGATGCGGCGCTCGATTGGGTTCCGGGCATGGACGCAGAGCGCGCGCGGCTGGCGGCGAATGCGGAACGCTTACGCACGGCCTTGCAGGCGCGCGGCTGCGATACCTTGAATTCGACCACGCAGATCGTGCCGGCGGTGATCGGCAGCGAAGCGGCGACATTGGCGGCGGCGCGGCGACTCGAAGACGCCGGCATCTTGACCGTCGCAATCCGTCCGCCCACGGTGCCGCAAGGCAGCAGCCGCTTGCGGTGGTCGCTTAGTTCCAATTTGGATGAGGGTGATATGCAACAGGTGTTGGCGGGGGTGGCGGGGTTGGCTATGGTGGAGGGTGGTTGACCCTGTGCCGACCGGCCTCCCGAGCTTATGAGCGCTGCTGCGGGTTGGCGGGCATTTGTCAGCGCGAGAGCAGTTCAACGTAGGCTGGGTAGCTGTAACTCCGGTTCTTTTTCTGCCCGGTCATCTCCGTCACGATGCCCAGGTCTTCCAGTACCTTCACGGCTGCGGTCGCGGTGGGGAAGCTGGTATCCAGTTGCCGACGCACGCGCTCGATGGTGAAGCGCGGCATCGTCGGCAGCATCTCGAACAGCCGGTAGCTCGCCGGGCCGGCTTTGGCTGACTGCAACAGGCGTCTGCGGTCTGTGGCCACAAGGCTGGCGACTTCGATGATGCTCTGCTCCGCGTCCCCGGCAGCAGTCGCCACACCTTCGAGAAAGAAAGTCACCCAGGACTCCCAATCGCCCTCGGTGCGGATGGCCGACAGGCGGCGGTAATACTCAGCCTGATGGCGCTTGAGGTAGCCGCTGAGGTACATCAACGGCTCGGACAGCAGTCCCCAATGCTCGAACAGGGCGGCGATCAGCAGGCGACCGATGCGTCCGTTGCCGTCGAGAAAGGGGTGGATGGTTTCAAACTGCGCGTGGATAAGCGCCACCTTGACCATGGGCGGCAATGCCGGCGCCGATTCGTGAATGAACTGCTCCATATCGGCCAGCAACGCGGAAACATGCTCCGGCGGTGGCGGCACAAAAACGGCGTTGCCGGGCCGTGCGCCACCGATCCAGTTTTGCGAGCGGCGCAACTCTCCCGGCTGTTTGCCGGCGCCGCGCGCACCGTCAAGCAGGAGTCGGTGCGCCTCGCACAACAGCCGCACGCTGATGGGGAGTCCTTTGGGCGCGCGCAATTGTTCTTGAACCCAGCGGAACGCCCTGAGGTAGTTGGTTACCTCTTCGACGTCGTCGGTGTTGCTCACCTTGAAGCCCGCTTCCTCATCGAACAAGTCGATCAGCGTGGCCTGTGTGCCCTCAATCTGCGACGTGAGCAGGGCTTCCTTGCGGATGGCGCTGTACAGCACCCATTCCACCGACGGAGCCAAGCCCGACACGCCCGCCAGGCGCGCGAGCGCAAGTTCGGCCTGACGGTTGAGTTCGGTGAAAGCCGCAGGCGACAGATCGGGATCGGACGGAGGCAATGGATAAGGCACGAATGCACGCACCGACTCGCCTAAAGTCGTGGAAATCGAGTAGCTCCCGGTAGTGCGTGTCATTGAAAGCGGCCTTTAGTGGAGTGTTGTCACATTAAAGCTTTCTTTAGTTCGATTGGCAGCGATTAAAGGAAGCTTTCATTTGCCCGCGATGCATCGCTCGATCCACTTGGACATTGGCTTGATTTTTCTGCGTAGGCGGCTCTTTGCCGTATTGCA
>DATETD010000002.1:0-4594 GCA_035283885.1 Rhodocyclaceae bacterium | reverse complement strand
AAGTCGCGATGGATAATCTTGTTTGCGTGAGCCGTCGCCAAGGCGTCGAGCACTTGCCGCATTAAATCGGCGGTTTGCGCCGAATTCATGCGCCCTTGCTGCGCCAGAACTTCGGCCAACGTCGAGCCATCGACATATTCGAACACCAGATAGGGATTCCCCCCTTCCTCGCCCATGTCGAAAATCGGCACTAGGTTAGGATGGCGCAAGCGACCGACCGAGCGAGCCTCGGCCAGCAAAGCGGCATTGCGTTTTGGATCGGGGCGCGAAAAGTGCAGCGTCTTGATCGCGACTTCGCGCTGCAACTGCGGGTCCCAAGCCAAATAAACCACGCTCTGGGAGCCGCGCCCCAACTCCCGCTGAATTTCAAAACGACCGATTTTGTTTTCCATGGATGGATTCTATCGCGTCAAAGCGGCTCGACGCGCGATAAACACCATCGGCACATTGTCGATTCGTCCCCGATCGGCGCGCCAACGTCGCCGTACAAGCGGCGTATTTCCACATTTGCCGTTAGCCCCGCATGAGATATCCTCACGATCGCCTCTCGCCGTCCCGTCAGCGCCGACTTTTCAATCAAGGAACAGATTCCGCGTCATGAATATGATTTCATTCAAAGCCGTCGCCCGTTTTTTTCTCGTCGCACTTCATCTGCTCTATGGCGTATTTCTGGCAAGCCTGATTTTTCCCCTTTGCGCCAAGCCGACACGCGGAAAAATCGGCCAAACGTGGTGCCGACAGATGTTATGGGCGCTCGACATCCATCTTTCGCTCGAAGACGGCGCTTCCTTCGCCGGATCCGGTTTGTTGATTTGCAACCATATTTCGTTTATCGACATTTTCGTCATCAACGCTTATACGCCGACGGTCTTTGTCGCCAAAAGCGAGGTCGCTACGTGGCCGCTGATCGGTCGACTGGCCACCCGCGCCGACACCGTATTTATCGAGCGCGGTCGTCCCAAAGCCGCCTTCTTGACCAGCGCTGCGATTCGGCAACGGCTGAGTTCCGGGCAATCGGTGAGTTTCTTTCCCGAAGGAACCACCTCGCTGGGCGAAACCGTTAAACCCTTCCATGCCGCGTTATTCCAAAGCGCCATCGACGCCGACGCTCCGATCCATTGTCTGGCGCTGTGCTACCTGACGCGGCAGGGCTATCTTTCGACCGCCCCGGCTTATATCGAAAATATCAGCCTGATGCAATGTCTTTGGCAAGTGTTGACCAGCGGCGGATTACAAGCGCATCTACAGACATTGCCTTCCGTATCGAGTTCGAACATCGATCGTCGCCATCTGGCGCATTCGACGCACACCCGCATCGTGCATGCATTGGCGGACTATCGTTCGCGCATTCCTCGCGCAAACTGAGACTCATCGAGACTTGGCGCGCGCAAAAGTGGGCGATAATAGCGCCATGAACCAACGTATCGTTTGTCGCCCCCTCAGCCGGACGAATCCCGGCATGCGCTTGGCGCGCGATGTGCTGCGCGCCGACGGCATGGTCTCATGGTCTCATGGTCTTATTGAGCGCTCCAACCGAACTCGATGCCGATCGATTCGCACATATCCATCAGCGCGACATCGAGGCGCGCTTCGACAATGCTCGGGTCACTTTGGGGCTATGAGTCGAACGACCCTGCAATGACGCCGCCGCGATCCGTCCCGCCAGCGCCGACTTTGGAAAATAACGTTTAGCCATGGCCGATGCCCCGACCGATAACGAGCCCGTAGCGACAGCGACAACGGCGATTTCGCCTGAATTGCAGCGTATTTTCGCGCCCGACGGCCCGTTGGCGCAGGCGATCCGCGGCTTCCGTCCGCGACCGCAGCAACTGGAGATGGCGCAACGCATCGCCGATGCGATCGCCGGCAATCAAGTGCTGGTCGCCGAAGCCGGCACCGGCACCGGCAAGACCTTTGCGTATCTCGCGCCCGCGCTGCTGTCCGGCGGCAAAGTGGTGATTTCCACCGGCACCAAAACGCTGCAAGATCAGCTATTTACTCGCGACCTGCCGACGGTGCGCGATGCGCTCGGAGTCGGTGCGACCATCGCCTTGCTCAAGGGACGTTCGAATTACCTCTGTCCCTACCATCTCGAACGCGCCGCCGATAGCGGCCGGCTGGCGACGCGCGAAGAAGCGTCGCATTTGCGCAAGATCGTGCGCTTCGCCAAACGCACCAAGACCGGCGACAAAGCGGAATGCATCGACGTGCCCGAAGATTCGGCCGCCTGGGCGGCGGCGACGTCGACGCGCGACAATTGTCTCGGCCAGGAATGCCCCAACGCCAAGGAATGCTTCGTGCTTAGCGCGCGCCAAGAGGCGCTGATGGCCGATGTGGTGGTGGTCAACCATCATCTGTTCTTCGCCGACGTAATGCTCAAGGACGACGGCCTCGGCGAATTGCTGCCGGCCTGCAATACCGTGATTTTCGACGAGGCGCACCAGTTGCCCGAAGTCGCCGGCTTGTTCTTCGGCGAAAGCGTCTCCACCTCGCAAGTGATCGAACTGGCGCGCGATACGCGCCACGAGGGGCTGAGCCCGGCGAGGGACTACCTGCCGCTGCAAGACGCGACCCAGGCGCTCGATAAGGCCGCGCGCGATTTGCGGCTGGCGGTCTCCGGCGAAAATATTCGTTTGCCCGCCGCGCGCATCGAAGGCGAATCCGCGTTCGCTGCGGCCTTGCAAACCGTCATGGATGGCCTGCAAGAGCTGATCCGTCATCTCACCGCCCAGGCCGAACGTAGCGAAGGTCTCGCCAATTGTCTGGAGCGCAGCCAGGAACTCGCCGACAAGCTGCGTCGTTGGCATCGCGGCAAGGGCGAGAGCGGCGGCGACGAGCTTGCCGTGGTCAAATGGATCGAATTGTATTCGCATGCGCTCGCGCTGAATCTCACGCCGCTGGATATCGCTCCGATCTTCCGCCGACAGATGGAAGGCCATCCGCGCGCCTGGATTTTCGCCTCGGCAACCTTGGCGATCGGTCGCGATTTCTCGCATTACTGCGCCGAGCTCGGGTTGGAGCAGGCGACGACCGCGGTTTGGGGCAGCCCCTTCGACTATGCCGGCAACGCCTTGCTGTATGCGCCGCAGGCGATGCCCGATCCGAACAGTCCGAGCTACCAAGAAGCGGTGGCCGAAGCCGCCTGGCCGGCGATCCGCGCCTCGAACGGTCGCGCCTTCGTGCTCTGCACTTCGCTGCGCGCGATGCGGCGGATACGCGAACTGCTGCAAGCCAAGCTGATCGCCGAGAACCTCGATTGGCCCTTGCTGATGCAAGGCGACAGCACCAAATCCGAGTTGCTCGACCGCTTTCGCCGGCTCGGCAACGCGATCCTGGTCGCCAGCCAGAGCTTCTGGGAAGGCGTGGATGTGCGCGGCGAAGCGCTATCGCTGGTGGTAATCGATAAACTGCCGTTTTCGCCGCCCGACGACCCGGTATTGGCCGCGCGCATCGACCGTCTACGCGCCGCCGGACGCAACCCCTTTCTCGACTACCAATTGCCGCGCACCGTGATCACCATGAAACAAGGCGCAGGCCGGCTGATCCGCGACGAAACGGATCGCGGCGTGCTGATGATCTGCGATCCGCGCCTGATCGGCAAACCATACGGCAAGACGATTTGGCGCTCGCTGCCGCCGATGCGCCGCACACGCGACGTCGCCCAAGTCGAAGATTTTTTTGCAACCACGCAACCCAGCCCCCATGAATGACTTCGAAGGCATCGATCTTGCGGCGCATTTGAACGCCGAATGCCATTGCATTTCCCTCGACGCGGTGCGCTTGCACACCGAACTGGAGCGCGTCAGTCCCGGTTTTCACGCCGAAGTCATGGAGGGCCGCCCTCACCTGTTTGCCGACGTGACGGTGTTCGTCAGCGCAACGCATGCTCGACAGATGGCCGAACTGGTGAGCGCCATCGACGCCGTGGTCGAATTGCCGCCGTATCGGCAACATGTGCTGAGTTATGCTCCCGAATTGGCGCGCCATCCGACGGCGATGCGCGGCGCGTTTCTCGGCTACGACTTCCATCTGAGCGACGAGGCGCCGCAACTGATAGAAATCAATACGAATGCGGGCGGCGGCCTACTGAACGCGCTCGTGGCGCGCGCCCATCGAATTTGCTGCGACCAAGTCCATACGGCCACCACGGGCCGCACGGTTGAAACTATCGACACCGAATCCTTATTTCTCGATATGTTCGAGAACGAATGGCGACTCTTTCAAGAGGCGAAGCAAGCGCCGCCGCGCCGGCTGCGCACCGTGGCGATCGTCGACGAACTGCCCGAAACGCAGTTTCTTTATCCCGAATTCATTCTATTCCGTCGCTTGTTCGAACACGCCGGCATTCGCGCCATCGTCTGTGCGCCGCACGAACTGAACTTCCACGAAGGCGCGCTTTGGCATAACGACTGCGAGCAAGCGATCGACCTGGTTTATAACCGGCTGACGGATTTCGCGCTGGAGGGTTTGGAATTATCGCCTTTGCGCAACGCCTGGCTAGCAGACGCCGCCGCGATCACGCCGCACCCTTATGCGCATGCGCTTTACGCCGACAAGCGCAATCTGGTGGCGCTGACCGACGACGCTTTGCTGC
>DATETD010000001.1:0-3863 GCA_035283885.1 Rhodocyclaceae bacterium | reverse complement strand
GGAAAGCCTTTCTCCGGCTCAGGCGACCTTGTTGATCAATCGTCAGGACGCCATCGTGTTGGATGTGCGCGAGGGCAAGGAATGGGAAGCAGGGCATATCGCCGGGGCGCGCCATGTGGTGTTGTCGCAGCTGGACAATCGCTTGCCGGAACTTGAAAAGCATAAGCAGCGACCGATTATCGTCTGCTGCGCCTCGGGCGCGCGTTCGGCGACCGCCTGCACCAAGCTGAAAAGAGCCGGTTTCGAGAAGGTGTATAACCTGGCGGGCGGTTTGCCGGCGTGGTCCGAGGCCAACTTACCGACCACCACCAAAACGTGATCGCGAAAGCGTAATCGAGCGCACGAGCGTACATATGGGCAAAGTTCTGATGTATTCCACGGCGGTATGCCCATTTTGCGTGCGCGCCGAACAGTTGTTGCGGCGCAAGGGCGTGACGCAGATCGAGAAAATTCGCGTGGATCTGGAGCCGCAGCAGCGCGCAGCGATGATGGATCGTACCGGGCGGCGCACCGTGCCGCAGATTTATATCGGCGAAACCTATGTCGGGGGCTGCGACGATTTGTATGAATTGGAGCAGCGGGGGCGCTTGGATATCCTGTTGGCCGAGTAGAATCCCCGTTTTAACCTTACAAGCACACAACCATGAGCGATCAGCAAGCCGTTTTCAGCATAGAAAAAATCTATATCAAAGATCTGTCGATCGAAGTGCCCAATGCGCCGCAGATTTTCTTGCAGCGCGAAGCGCCGGATATCGAGATTCAGATTCAAAGTGCCGCCAATTCGATCGACGAAGGGCTGTTCGAAGTGGTGTTGACGGTGACGGTAACCGCCAAGCTCGGCGAAGGCGAGGCGACGCAGGCGTTCTTTCTGGTCGAAGTGGCCGAAGCCGGCATCTTCCAGATTCGCCATGTGCCCGAGCAGGATATGGAGGCGATTCTGGCGGTGGCCTGCCCGAATATCCTGTTTCCGTATGCGCGCGAGACCATCGCCGATGCGATCGGGCGCGCGGGATTCCCCGCCGTGCATCTGGCGCCGGTCAATTTCGAGGCGCTGTACCAGCAGCGTCTGCTCGAACGGCAAGCGGATGGCCGCACCCAGTTGCAGTAATCGATCGGCTTAATCGTATGCTGACGATGCGTCGATTGCCGTCGATTGCGCTGGCGACGTTACTCTCGATAGGGTCGGCGCTATCGGCGCTCGCGCTGGATTTCCGTTCGGTATCCGAAGCGGCGACGCTGTTCGATGCGCCCTCGGCCAAATCCAAGCCGATGTTCGTGATTATGGGCGGCACGCCGGTCGAATTAGTGCTGGCGGTGGAAGGCTGGGCCAAGGTGCGCGAACCCAAAGGCGGACTGTTTTGGATCGATAAGAAACTGTTGAGCGAGCGCCGCACGGCGATCGTGCGCGTGGATCGCGCGACGGTGCGCGCCGCCGCCGACGAGAAAGCGGCGGTGCTGTTCGAGGCCGAGCGCGATGTGCTGCTGGAATTGCTGGAAGTATTGCCGGGCGCGTGGGCTAAAGTCAGGCATCGCGATGGCCAATCCGGTTACGTCAAGGTAATGCAAATCTGGGGCGCCTGAGTCTGTATGGGCCTGCATGAGCCGTCTCGCCAGCGCCGACTTTTACGCAAGGATGGAGTTCGTCCGATATGGATAAATTGCGCATCGCCGTCTTAGGCGCAGGGGCATGGGGAACGGCGTTGGCGATTGCGTTTGCCGCACGCCACGAGGTGCGCCTCTGGGCGCGTCAGTCGCTGCAAGTGGCCGATATGGCGGAACATCGCGAAAATCGTCGCTATCTACCGGGGCGCGCTTTTCCGCCCGATCTGACGGTGGTTGCCGATGTATCGACCGCGTTGGCGGGTTGCGATCTAGCGGTTTTGGCGGCGCCCCTGGCCGGTTTGCGCGCCGTATTGGGCAAGCTCAAAGAAACAGCGCCGCAGTTGCCGTTTTTGTGGGTGTGTAAGGGCTTGGAAGCCGGCACCGGCTTGCTGCCGCATCAGGTGGTCGCCGAGGTCATGGGCAGCGACGTCGAATGCGGCGTATTGACCGGCCCGAGTTTTGCCGACGAACTGGCGCGCGGCTTGCCGACGGCGGTGACCTTGGCGTCGGCGCATGGCGAGTTCGCCGTGGCGACGGCGGAAAAGCTGCATGGCGGCAATCTGCGCGTCTATGCCAACGACGATGTAATCGGCTCCGAGGTCGGCGGCGCGGTCAAGAACGTGCTGGCGATCGCCACCGGGATTTGCGATGGCATGGAGTTGGGCTTGAACGCGCGCGCCGGCGTGATTACGCGCGGCTTGGCCGAAGTGTCGCGTTTCGGCATGGCGTTGGGCGCGCGGCGCGAAACCTTTATGGGCTTGTCGGGGATGGGGGATTTGATTTTGACCTGTACCGGCGATCTTTCGCGCAATCGGCGCGTTGGTTTATTGCTGGCGGCGGGTAAGCCGCTGGTCGATATTATTTGCGAATTGGGGCATGTGGCCGAGGGCGTGCCGGCGGCGCACGAAGTCGAGCGGCGTGCGCGCGAATTGGGCGTGGAGGTGCCGCTGACCAGCGTGGTGTGCGCGGTGCTCGACGGACGCCTGACGCCGCGCCAGGGCTTGAATGCGATCATGATGCGCGATGCGCGCAGCGAGTAGGGCTACTGTCCGTTGAGGAAACCATGCTGTCGCCAGGCTTCATAGACCATGATCGCCACGGTGTTGGATAGGTTCAGGCTGCGGTTGCCCGGCATCAGCGGCAATCGCAGGCGTTGGTCGTCGGGAATATCGGCCAGCACCTGCGCCGGAAGTCCGCGCGATTCGGCACCGAAGATCAACGCATCGCCCGCTTGAAACTCGGCGCTGACGTGACGGCGCGTAGCGCGCGTCGTCATCGCGTAATAGCGCACGGGACCGAGCGCTACGCGGCAATCTTCCCAGCTTGCATGAATGCTGACCGAGGCGAGTTCCGCATAGTCCATGCCGGAGCGGCGCACCGCCGGTTCCGCCAGGCTGAAGCCGAGCGGTTCGATCAAATGCAGTTTGGCGCCGGTGTTGGCGCACAGGCGGATGACGTTGCCGGTATTCGGCGGAATCTCGGGGGCGACGAGAACGACCTGAAACACGTGTTGTATTCTCCTGAAGTCGGTAGCGTGTGCTACCTCATAATTTGATTTTAGAAGCGCGATTTTAGGGTCGCGATTTTAGGCCGCTTTGGAGACGCTCGATGGCTCGTCCGGAAAAAATCCGTTTAGGCGATATGCTGATTCAGCAGAATCTGATCACACCCGAACAACTCAAGATCGCGTTGGAACAACAAAAACGCACCGGGCGTATGCTCGGGCGCGTGTTGGTCGAGAATGCCTTTGTTACCGAAGAGGGGATTTCTCAAGGCTTGGCGCGTCAGTTGGGCGCGGATTTTGTCGATCTGCGCCAGTTCCAGCCTAAGCCAGAGCTGATCAACCTGCTGCCCGAGGCGCAAGCGCGGCGTTTTCGCGCCTTGGTGCTCGGCGAACGCGCCGGGATGTTGCTGGTGGGGATGGCCGATCCCACCGATATGGCGAAATTCGACGAGTTGTCGCGGCTGCTGAAGCGCGAGATCGATTTAGCGGTGGTGACCGAGAGTCAGTTGATGTCGACCATCGACCGCGTGTATAGCCGCACCGCCGAGATCCATGGTCTAGCTAAAGAGCTTACCGCCGAGATGGGCGATGCGGCGGCGGAATTCGGCAATATCCTCGGGCTGACCACGGGCGGCGCGGAAGACGCGCCGGTGGTCAAACTGTTGAATTCGGTGTTCGAAGAGGCGTTGAAATTACGCGCTTCAGATATTCATATCGAGCCGCAGGAAAAATCGCTGATGATACGCTTCCGTATCGA